>NZ_JBIUHC010000119.1:0-31072 GCF_044627735.1 Cupriavidus sp. CuC1
AGGCTCTTACGACCGCGATAACGCAGGTATGGCCGTTTGAACTGGCTGCGCGACTTCGCGTATTGCTCGCATGTCGCGTTGACCGTTCCCGAGTGGATTCCGAGTTCTTTGCTGCTACCCGTCGTCAGACCATTGAGGTCGAATCCAGTTGGCCATTTCTTGTCCCACTTGAGCGCGTGCTTCTGTGCGTCGTTGCAGAAGTTCCAGACATGGTTAACCGCGCGGCTCTGCTTGTTCAGCAAGCCGTTCAACGACTTCACGCGGTAACGGTACACCTTGATCAACGCTTCCTTTTCAACGCTTTTTCCAGGGAAAACACAAGTTACCTTCAATCAGGAGACATTGCAACTTTGAGCAATTCCAGATCGTTCCGGCGCTTTGAGAGGACGCCTTCGGCGTCCGCGCTATCCATCCCCGCCCTGAAGGGCGAGGTTTCCCGCGCAAACTGATGAAACCTGATGAACCGCTCACACCCCCGGGGCAACCGGATCGTCGCCCCGTGCTGGTCTGGGACGCGCCGACAAGACTGTTCCACTGGCTGGCGGTGGTGCTGGTAGTGGGGGCTTATGCGACCTGGCGGCTGAACTGGATGGACTGGCATATCCGGATCGGCGAAACACTGCTCGCGCTGGTGCTTTTCCGCTTGCTTTGGGGCTGCTTCGGCAGCGAAACCGCGCGGTTCCACAGCTTTATGGCCTCGCCCGCCGCCGCGTTGCACCATCTGCGGCACGTGCTGCGCCGCGAGGCCGACCTCCAAGTCGGCCACAACCCGGCGGGCGGGTGGATGGTGTTGTTGCTGCTCGCTTTGATGCTGGGCGAGACGCTCAGCGGGCTCTACATCAACAACGACATCGCGGACAAAGGGCCGCTCACCGAATGGGTTCCCGCATCGGTCGCCAATGCGATCACGGCGCTGCACACGATCCTGTGGGACGCACTGCTGGCAGCGGTGGCGTTGCACGTGCTGGCCATCGCGCTATACGCGGCGGCCAAGGGTCACAACCTGCTGCTTCCCATGCTGACCGGCCGCAAACAACTGCCGGCGCGCATCGCCGCACCGCGGCTGGCGTCCGCGATGCTGGCGCTGCTTCTGCTGGGGGTTGGCGCCGCCGCAGCGGCGCTTCTCTCGGCGTATCTCTGAGCTGATCTGAGCCCAAGCGCGGCGTCAGTTGCTCTTCGGTGGCAGCACCTGGCCGCGGATTTCGCCGGCGGGATGATCCTTGGTGTGCACGTTGATGTACATTTCGCCGGCAAGGAACTCCTGCGCGTCAGCTGGGGCGAGCGTGGCCTGGCCCTTGAGGGGACTGGTGACCGCGCCACCCTTCCCGGAGAGCCAGACTTTCACCCCAGCGTTCTTGCCCGCCGTGGCGGGCCCGTGGAAATGCGCCATGGTGGCCTCGCTGGGCAGGCCGCTGACCGTGACCGTCCAGGTGACAATCCGTGAGGTGGGATCGTAGGTGAGGTCGGCGGAACCGCTGCCCTTGGTCTCGACAGGAGGCACCTCCTGCGCGCCGCTGAGCGGCACGGTAAACGAGAGGGGCGCCGCATGCGCCAAGGTCATTGCCCCCGCCAGGGCGAGGCCGGAGAGCCACACGTGGGGCCGCCGCGATATCGAAACACGCATTTGATTGTCTCCTGTCCGGTTCTGCATTGGTTGAACAGCGGCCGCCTGCTGTCGTTGCATGGCGGCGAACGTACCCGATGCCGGCGCTACCCGGCTGGCGGCACGAGTCCGAGAAAAGGATAGACCGGGCCGTCTATCAAATCCAGGACTGTCGTTGGCAACCAGGTCGGCGCAATCGGCTAGCGCTTAGCCCGCTTTGCGGAGGGTCTTGGAACGCTTAACGCGAATCATGAAAAATCAGGCCCACGGCATGCCGGCGGCCGCTGCGGATCCGGCTCACCCCGTGTCGCATGGTGACCTTGCGGATACCGCCGCGTTTGCCGGCATCCGGGCGCTGGTTGACGGTGAATACCACGGCGTCTCCCTGGCGCAGCGTCACCACGTCCGCGCGTTGCCGGCCCGGCGAGTTCTCGGTCATGACGAACTCGCCGCCAGTGAAAGAGGTCCCTGGCTCAGACAACAGGATCGCTACCTGCAGCGGGAAGACGTGGTCGCCGTACAGATCCTGGTGCAGGCAGTTGTAGTCGCCCACGCTGTATTCGAGAATCAACGGTGTGGGACGTGTCTGCCCGGCCTGGTGGCAGCGAGTCAGAAAGGCGTCCAGCGCATCCGGGTACTGCACGTCGATGCCAAGTTGCCGATTCCAACGGTTGGCGATGGGAGCCAGGCGCGGATAGAGCGCATGGCGCAGGTTGTCCAGCAGCGGTGGAAGCGGATAGGCGAAATACTTGTACTCACCCCGGCCGAAGCCGTGGCGAGCCATCGCGATGCGGGTGCGGAAGCGGTCTTCCTGGGGATACAGGGCGCAGAGTTGCCCGCACTGCGCCTTGCTCAGCAAGGTCGGCAGAACCGCGTTGCCATAGCGGTCAAGCGACTGCTCGACCGCTCCCCAGTCCAGCTTGGCTGCCACATCCACGACGGCGTTTGCGATCCGGGCATTCATTGCGTGCGTTCCTTCGCGAGCAGCGTGCGCTTGCGCTCCACGCCCCAACGATACCCGGAGATCGATCCGTCACTGCGAACGACGCGATGGCAAGGAATGGCGATGGCAAACACATTGGCAGCGCAGGCACCGGCGACGGCCCCCACGGCCGCGGGGGCGTCCAGGCCCGCGGCAACTTCACTGTAGCTTCGGGTCTGTCCTGCGGGGATGGCGCACAGTGCCTTCCACACGTTTTGTTGGAAGGGCGTTCCACCGATATCCAGGGCAATGACGCCTTCGGCGACGTCTTTGTCGATGAAGTCAATCAGCTGACGCAAGTCACGATCGAGGGATTCGGCGTCCTCCTCTCTCTCAACTTGCGGGAAGGCGTTGCTGAGCTGAGCGCACAGCCCTTCGGCATCGGAATCGAGAAAGATCGCGCACAGGCCATGCTGACTGCGTCCGACTAGGACCCACCCCTCGACGCTCTGACCGATGGCGTAGCGCACGGGGCCGGCGATCTCGCTGCCGGGCGCGCGGAAGTTGTACTGGAAGAGGGAAAGCGGGTTGGATTTCATGGTCATTCACCTGGTGTGCCAAGAGATGTAACCAGTTTAGAAAGCAAGAGGCGAATCGGAACTCCGCTCCTTGCGGTTGAATTCTTGCGCAAGCGAGGGCCTTCAGACTGCTGACTAACCGGAAGCATTAGCCGAAGCCGCCAAGCAGGCCAACGCCGCGCGCCATGACGACGGCTGTCGCTCCCTCTCCCCTCAGGGGGAGAGGGCTGGGGAGAGGGGTGGCTTAGCGAGGAACCACAGGAAGCGAAGCCAATGGCTTTTCCCAGCACGACGGCATAACGAGCGCCCGCCCTCTCCCCCAGCCCCTCTCCCGCGCGCGGGAGAGGGGAGCACGACAACGCAGATCCGGCTTTGCCAGCGAGCTGAAGGGCCCTCGCAAGCGAGGGCCCATTTGCGCTATGAAGAGACTATCCCGCGAAGCACGATGCCCTGGTCCGGATCACGCCTTAAGCAGTAGCCGCATCGGCTTCGTACTTCTCGGCATAGCTTGCGTTGGGCTTGGCCAGGAGGTCAAGCTGCTGCAGCGCCAGCGTCCCTTGGCAAACGTCCCGGAATTCGATCGCAAGAGTCGGAGTTTTTTCTTCGCCCTCCCCTCGTACATTGGAGGCTTACCTGCTGAGCGAGACCGGCCCGATCCGGCTCGCCTGAGGAGATTTTCATGCAATTGCATTTGAGCCACCTCGATTCCCCGTTGGGTGAAATGCTGCTCGTCACCGACGCGCAGCAGACGATTCGTGCCCTGGACTTCGCCGACCATCGGGCCCATCGCCTGCGCGCCTGCGTGCACATTACGGCACCTTCGAACTGGGCGAGACCCCCGCACCGGCTACCATTGCCGACGCGCTGGCCCGATATTTTTCGGGCAAACTGGATGCGTTGGACGAGTTGGCGACCCAGACCGCCGGCACGGACCTGCAACGCCAGGTCTGGGCTGCCCTTCGCCTCATCCCGGCCGGCTCTACCACCAGCTACGGCAAACTGGCCAAGGCAATGGGATTGGCCGACCCACCTGCGGCCATCGATATCGGTGCCGCCAGCGGTGCCAACCCAATTGCTATCGTGGTGCCATGCCACCGCGTGATTGCCGGCAACGGCGAGCTCAAGGGTTACGCCTGGGGCCTGCACCGCAAGCGCTGGTTGCTCGAACACGAGAAGGCGATCGGGCCGTATCCCGTCGCCCCGCAAACCGCCACCCTGCCAGGATTCTGATCTTGCCGACCACAGTGATCGCCACCGACCTGTCGCCCGAGGCGTACAGCCAGGCCGCAGAATTCCTGTCTGGACTGGACACCGACTGGGCGCGCCACGTCGCCGCCACCGGCCCCTGCCGCCATGCCGCGAAACCCGCGCGTGAGCCCTTTGAGGCGCTGGTGCGCGCTATCGCCTACCAGCAACTGCACGCCAAGGCGGGCGACGCCATCCTGGCGCGCCTGCTGGCGCTGTATCCGGATGTGGCCTTCCCCGCTGCGCAACAGTTGCTGGCCACCGATCCCGAACTACAGCGCGCCTGCGGTTTCTCGGCAACCAAGCTCGCCACCCTGCGCGGCATTGCCCAGGCCACCGTGGATGGAATCGTGCCCACCCGGACCGAGGCGTTGCATTTGCCCGATGACGCGCTGATCGAACGCCTGGTCTCGCTGCGCGGCGTGGGCCGCTGGACCGTGGAGATGCTCCTGATCTACACCCTGGAGCGCTCGGACATCCTGCCGGTGGACGATTTCGGCGTGCGCGAGGGCTACCGGCGGCTCAAGGGCCTGGAGAAGGCGCCTACGCCGCGCCACATGCGCGAGATTGGCGAGGCCTGGCGTCCTTATCGGACCGTCGCGGCCTGGTATCTGTGGCGCATCCCCACACGATGACAATTCAATCGCAAGAATCGGAGTTCTTGCGATTGAATTCAGCCTTACCCTGACTTCGTCATCAAGCATGCAAAGGAATTCGCCATGAGTTCGACACATCAGACGCGTCGGGCCTACGCAACCGACGACTTGCGCTGGCAGGCGGTCCAGGCCCGCGACCCCAACGCCGACGGGCATTTTGTGTATGCCGTGCGCACCACCGGCGTGTATTGCCGGCCCAGTTCGTCAGCCCGTCTGCCCAAGCGCGAGAACGTTGCGTTCTTCGACACCGCCGAAGCCGCCGAGGCGGCGGGCTATCGCGCCAGCCGCCGCGCCAAGGGCGACCAGACCCGTGCGGCCGCCGAGCGCGCCGACCTGGTGGCCCGGGCCTGCCGCCTGATTGAAGCCGCCGAGACGCCGCCCAACCTGGACGAACTGGCCACACAGGCCGGCATGAGCCCGTTCCACTTCCATCGCGTGTTCAAGGCCGAAACCGGACTCACCCCGAAAGCCTATGCCTCGGCCAATCGCGCCAGGAAGCTGCGCGAAGAACTCAACGTGCCCAACGCGTCGGTCACGGATGCGATCTATGGCGCGGGCTTCAACTCCAACAGCCGATTCTATGAAGCGTCCGAGCACTTACTCGGCATGCACGCCCGCGACTACCGCGCCGGCGGCATAGGCGCGGTGATCCGCTTTGCGGTCGGCCAGTGCTCGCTGGGGGCGATTCTGGTCGCACAGAGCCAGCGCGGCATCTGCGCCATCCTGCTCGGTGACGATCCCGACCTGCTGGTGCGCGACCTCCAGAACCAGTTTCCCAAGGCGCAACTGGTCGGCTGCGACGCTGGCTTCGAACAGTTGGTGGCACAGGTGGTGGGCTTCATCGAGGCGCCCTCCATTGGCCTGAACCTGCCGCTGGATGTACGCGGCACCGCCTTCCAGGAACGCGTCTGGCAGGCGCTGCGCGAGATCCCGCCCGGGATCACCGTGAGCTATGCCCAGATCGCCGAGCGCATCGGCGCCCCAAAGGCCGTGCGGGCCGTGGCGCAGGCCTGCGGCGCCAACCACATCGCCGTCGCCATACCCTGCCACCGCGTGGTCCGGCGCGACGGCGACATTTCGGGCTACCGCTGGGGCGTGGAGCGCAAGCGTGAGCTGCTGCAGCGCGAAGCCAAGACCTGAAGGCTGGTTCTCGAATGCACACCGCAACCCACATCATCGACCGCCTGGACTGGCCAGGCATCGCTGCGCAACTGGACATGGAAGGCTACGCCTTGCTGCCCGGGCTGCTTACGCCGGAACAGGCGCGCGACTTAGGCCAGCGTGTCGGCCGTTCCGAAGGTGTCCGCCGAGTGTCCTTGGCCTCTGGCGACCTGGGCCGCGGCGACTTCTTCTATTTCGCGGAGCGCTTGCCTTCGCCGCTTGCGACATGGCGAGAGGCGTTCTATCGCCATCTCGCCCCGATCGCCAACAGATGGAACCAGGCACTGGATGCTGCCTATCGCTATCCGGCAGAACTGGATGATTTTCTCGAACGCAACCGCGAGGCGGGGCAGACGCGGACGCAATCCAACCTGAGCCGGCTGCGCGAGGATGACTACCTGGCTTTGCACCAGCGCGACGAAGGCGAGCACGTGTTTCCGCTGCAACTGGTTGCCTTGCTCGGCGAACCCGGCCGCGACTTCACCGGCGGAGAGTTTGTCATGACCGAGCAGCGCCCGCGCATGCAATCGCGGCCCATGGTGCTACCGCTGAAGCTCGGCGATGCGGCGATCATCACCACCGCCCAACGCCCATTCAAAGGCAGCAAGGGCTACTACCGCGTCAACTTGAAGCACGCCATCAGCCGTGTACGCGGCGGTGAGCGCCTCGGCCTGGAACTGTCGCTCCACGATGCGCCATGATGCGGTCTTGAAGCGCTTCGCCATGACCAATACGACCTGGACCTTGATTGGCCGCGATGGCCAGCCATACCAGAGCGCGGTACCCGGCACGCTCGGCGGTCACCGCGGGGGCAAGCTCTACGGCCGCTTTGACTGCAGGGCCGCGCTGCAGGCCATCGCCCGCGGCGGCTACGCCAGGCGCCGTGTGTTCTTCCTCGACGAAGACACCGCCATCGCCGCAGGCTACCGGCCCTGCGCCGTGTGCCTGCCCGAGGCATATGCCGCCTGGAAGGCGAACCGGCCCGCCGGCGCCGCCAGGAAACGATCGACAAAGACCAAGACCATGACCGCTCAAGCCGCGCTCTTGCAGGATCCTGACCAACACGCTGCTAACAAGCAGGCATCACCCGGCGCTCCTGATGCGCGCATCGCCGCACTGGATTGGCGCCGCATCGAGGAGACCCTGACGCGCGACGGCTACGCAATACTGCCCACGCTCCTGACGCCCGATCAATGTCGGGAGGTGGCGGGCTATTTCACACAGGAGGAGCGATTCCGCAGCCGTATCGTGATGGAGCGCTACGCGTTCGGGCGCGGCGAGTACAAGTACTTTTCCTATCCGTTGCCCGACCTGGTGGCGGCGCTTCGCACAGCGCTATACCCGCACCTGGCGCCGGTCGCCAACCGCTGGCACGCGGCCATGCGCATGGATGAGCGATTCCCCGCCACGCACGCCGAGTTTCGCGGCGTCTGCCATCGCGCCGGGCAGCAGCGCCCAACGCCACTGCTGCTGCGTTACCGCGAGACGGACTATTGTTGCCTGCACCAGGACCTGTACGGTGAGCACGTCTTCCCGTTCCAGGCGGTCTTCCTGCTCGACCAGCCAGGCCGCGACTTCGACGGCGGCGAGTTGCTGCTAACGGAAAGCGACCCGAAGAAGCCGGGTCGCGCTGAAGTCGTGCCGCTGCGCCAGGGACAGGCCGTGGTGTTCGCGGTCAACAGCCGGCCGGTGCGGTCGACCCGGGGCTTCTACCGGGTCAACTTGCGCCACGGCGTCAGTCAATTGCAAAGGGGACAGCGCCATACCTTGGGCATCATCTTCCACGATGCCGGGTAGGCGCCAGTTACCACGCACTCAAAGCCTGCACTGAGCCACCTGCGAATATGGTCATTGGACCACATTTGACCAATAGGAACTTCCCGGGCTATGTTCTATTGTTGGCGGAGAAGAGAGCCACGGAAGGAGTCATGGAGGCACTTCGACGAAGACAAGGGTCACGCAGGCGTCACGACGCTTGAACCCTGCTAATTGCAGCTAATTGCAACTACATGGAGGACCGAGGAACCTATGTCAAAGACAACCAAGAAGCAGTACCTGAAGGCACTCAACCGGCACCTGAAGAAGGAATCGGCAGGCAGGTTCGATACGGTGTTTGTGTGCTATCCGGTCGGCTCAAAGCCGAAGAACGCGACTGGCGTGACAGCAAGTGCGCCCGCCGACGCACAGATCCTCGCGGTCATGGATGCTGTCCAGGCTCGGGTATTTGCCAAGTTCGAGGATTCGGCAAAGCACGGATAGGCAGATGGTTCGGCGACGGCAGGCCGCGCAGGCGCACTGCAAGCGCCTGGCGTGGCCCTAGCCGGCGTCCTGGTCGAGACCGGAACCCGCCGCCCCAGGCATGACGCCTAGGCCTTCGCCGGACGCCCGGTCTTGATGGCTTCGACTTTTGAGACCGCGGTCAGAAATTGCTTTGGCGATGTCGCGGCAAGAAGCAGCAATCCCGCTCGCAGGATCTCGCTCTTCTTGATGTGCACACCCGCGTCGAGGCATCGCTGCTTGAGCTCGGCGATTTTCGCGTAGTCGGACTTTGGCATCGTGAAGCTGTCGCGCAGCACCTTTTCCTTCTTGGCGCCCTGCGCTTTTTTCGGCACTGCCTTTTTCGGCACGGCCTTGTCCGGCACGGCGGCCTCGGCATGAGCCTCCAGCTTCGTTGGCTTGCTCTTTGCAGCCTTCGTCACTGCCTTCTTGCTATCCGAGCCCCGCGGCGCTTTCTTCTTAGGGGTGGATGCGTTGCTATCGGCTACATACCCGCTCGTCGGAAAATGAAATGCCTCTTTCGTTGGCGGCTTGATGATCGGTGAATTCACGGCAAATCTCAAATCAAAAAACAGGATAAACAGTATATACCGTTTAGCGCCGTTTTCCTGCTCCGCGTGAGTTCGGGTTCGCAAGTGCGGTGCTGCCAGATCGCGTGGACCCACTTACCGCCCTGGCCACGGCCAGGGCTCGCCAATGCTGCGGCGACGGGTATCAGGTGGCGCTTCAAGCCACCGCCCTCGCGCATGAGGATCGCCTCGATTACTTGCTAGTGGCGTCGACGGGGGTCCCGGATTCGCTGCCGGCCGCGGTGCCCCGCCCGGGTCGGCGCACGGCTCTCAGCCTACCGCTGCTTCCGCCTCCGCAGAAGAACTGATCGCCGCCATCGGCCTCCAGCCCCGACACGCCGACGCCAGGCGGCATCTCGAGGCTCTCCAGGACCTTTCCCGTTCGCGGGTCGACGTGCCTCAACTCGCTCTGGTCACCTTCCCAGGTGCCGTGCCAGAGCTCTCCTTCGATCCAGGTGACTCCGGTGACGAAGCGGTTGGACTCGATGGTGCGAAGAATCGCCCCGGTTTGGGGATCGACCTGATGGATCTTGCGCTCCCGATATTGCCCCACCCAGAGGGTGCCTTCGGCCCACGCGAGTCCCGAGTCGTTGCCGCCGCCGGGCGCCGGAATCGTGGCGACCACGAGGCCGGTCTTCGGATCGATCTTCTGGATGCGATCCTCGGCGATCTGAAACAGGTGCTGGCCGTCGAAGGCCGTTCCTGCGTGCGCGGCGACATCCATCGAGCGCAGCGTCTTCCCGCTCGCCGGATCCAGGGCAATCAGCTTGTCGCCGGCAGCAAACCAGACTTGCTGACCGTCATACGTGACCCCATGCACGCTGTCGACACCCGGAAAGGGTCCATACTCACGGATGATTTCGGCCGCTGATCGTTTCATGTCTCCATCCTCGTCGCTCGGTAGTGAAGTGCATTCTAGTCACTCGGCAATGGCGCGGGGAGTAACAAGGTCGTCGCGAATCCCGGCACGGGCGGGGTCATCCAGCGACGCACCCGCCCGCGACCGAACGACTGCACCTTGCCTGCTGCCGCAAGCGCGTCGAGTGCCCGCTGCACGGTGCGCTGGCTGGCGCCAAGCGCCACCGCCAAGGCCGAGCTAGACCACGACTCACCGTCGGCGACGAAAGCGAGCACCGCCGCATGCGCTTCTTCGACGGGCCGCGCCAGCACCACGACCTCGCGGGCGCCGTGCGGCACCAGCGCAAACCCTAGCTTCGTCGCGCTGACGCCGGCCAGCGTCCCAAGCACCGTGCGCAGCCGCCCGACTTCGACGCGCAACCGCGCGCGATGCGATTCATCGGCGTGTTTCGCGCGAAATGCCCGCGCGACGAGCGTGTCCCTCGGCACGTCTGCGGGCCACGCTTCGCCAAGCGCGCGTGCGAGCGCGAACAACACCGGACGCCTTGCCAGCGAGACCACGGTGCGCGCGTCACGCACGACGTGACGGCACGCGTCCACGATGAGCGCACTCGACGCCAGTAACGCTTCCACTTCATCGAGCAGGAGGAGCCGCTCCTCGCCACGCGCAATCAGGCGCGCCGCGGGCGTGGCGAGGACAAGGGCTGCGCTTTCGACCTCCGCCGTCAGCGCAGGGATACCTGCGTGGCGCGCGGCGCGCTCGGCCCGGGCGAGCGCAGCGCGTGCCGTCTTCGTGCGCAGGCGCCGCATCTCGATCCCCGCAACGACCAGTTCGTGGGCGGCCCTCGACGCGGGCGGAAAAGGCGTGGGGTCGAGCTCGGCGAGCGTCAGCTCGGCCTCGTCGAGATGTCCGATCAGGAGGAGGCGCCGGGCCTCGAGAAACCGCGCATGCGCGGCGTTCACCCGGTCGCCGTGCTCCTCCAGCGTCGCCCGCGCTGCGTCGAGCGCCTTCGCCGGCCAGCCCAGGTCGCGCGAGACGAGCGCGATCTCGGCCTCGGCGACGACACACCGCGCGCGGGCAACGGCTTCTTTGTGGCCGAAGGCTCGCGCCGCACTTCGCACGAGCGCCCTTGCTCTCACGAGATCGCCGAGCTGGGCCATCGCGATGCCGCGCAGGGCGAGCGCAGGCGCGTCGTCGCGCAAGGCGACGCGGTTCAGTGCCCCGAGGGGGTCACCCGCCGCAAGCGCGCGCGCCGCGGCCGTGATCAGCGAATCCATCTGAATCCCAATCCCGCCACACTTGTCAATCCCACCGTTCGGATGCCCGGCACTAATCTATCACGACGACCAACCCGTACGTCGTATCGAGAACGGAGCGAACGACGAAGGACACCCAACGGAGGAAAGCATCATGACGAAACACCTGAGCGCGACACGTGAAGAGTGGCTGGCAGCCCGGCTCGAGCTGCTCGAGGCGGAGAAAGACCTGACGCGGCGCAGCGACGAGCTGGCACGGCGACGTCAGGCGCTGCCATGGGTCCGGGTCGACAAAGCGTACCGGTTCGAGACCGACGAGGGCAGCGCCTCGCTGGCGGACCTCTTCAGAGGGCGCTCGCAGCTCCTCGTCTACCACTTCATGTTCGGGCCCGACTACATGGCGGGGTGCCCCTCCTGCTCGGCGATCGCGGACGGGTTCGACGGCTTCGTCGTCCACCTGGCGAACCACGACGTCACGCTAGCGGCGGTGTCGCGCGCGCCGCTCGCGAAGCTGCAGGCGTACAAGCGGCGCATGGGGTGGACATTTCCCTGGGCGTCCTCGTTCGGCAGCGACTTCAACTTCGATGCCAACGTCTCCTTCACCGAGGAGCAACAGCGCGAAGGGAGCGTCGAATATAACTACAAGCGCGGCGGCCACGCGATGGACGCGACACCGGCGCCGGAGCCCGTCGCCCGGTTCGCGGCCACATGCGGGACCGACGCGCGCACGTACTCGCGCGACCGGCCGGGCCTGAGCGCGTTCGTGCTCGAGGACGGCGTCGTCTACCACACCTATTCCACCTATGCGCGCGGCGTGGACGGCCTTTGGGGCATGTACCAGTGGCTCGACCGCGCCCCCAAGGGGCGCAACGAGACGGGCATCTGGTGGCGCCGCCATGACGAGTACGGCGAGTACGGCGTGCGCTGAGCCAGGTCGTGGGCAACGCTGGCGCAACCGGGGGACGGGAGGTCCCGCGACGCATGGTTTCCGGGCGAGCTACCCAGCGCGCCTTCTTCGGCGTCTCGGCGCTGCTATTCGCGGCCAGCGCGGCGGTGACGATCGCCTGGCGCGCGTCCATGCCGGCGATGGGCGAGATGCCGATGCCCGGCGGCTGGACGATGTCGATGGCGTGGACGCGGATGTGCGGACAGACGTGGCCCGGCGTTGCGGCGTCGTTCCTCGGCATGTGGGTCGTGATGATGGTGGCGATGATGCTGCCATCCCTGGTGCCCATGTTGGGGCGCTACCGCCAGGCCGTCGGCACGACAGGCGGGACGCGCCTGGGCCGGCTGACCGCGCTGGTTGGCGTGGGGTACTTCTTCGTGTGGACCGCGTTCGGCATGGCCGCCTTTGTGCTGGGCGTCGCGCTGGCGGCGCTCGAGATGCAGTTGCCCGCGCTGGCGCGCGCCGTGCCGATCGCGGCCGGTGTGGTCGTGCTGATCGCCGGCACGCTCCAGTTCACCGCCTGGAAGGCACACCACCTTGCCTGTTGCCGGGAGGCGCCTGGGCGCGGGTGTACCTTGCCGGCTGACGCCGGCACGGCCTGGCGACACGGCCTGCGCCTCGGCCTGCACTGCAGCTACGCCTGTGCAGGGCTGACGGCGATCCTCCTCGTCATCGGGGTCATGGACCTGCGCGCGATGGCTGTCGTGACGGCAGCCATCGCCGTCGAACGTCTCGCACCGGCCGGCGAGCGCGCCGCGCGCGCCATCGGCGCCGTCGTCGTCGGGGCAGGGTTGATCCTGATCGCGCGAGCAGCCGGGCTCGGATGAAATGGGCGCGCGTTTGTCAAGGAATCGCCCATGCCATTGCGGCGAGCTTCTGGCCAAGCTGGAACATGCTGGCCATGTTGCCGATGATGCTGTTGCGCTGGCCCCGGCACCGCTGAGGCCAGCGCGTGGCGCGCGCCCGCCCCATGGACGCGCGTACACCAGGGCCTGCCTTCTCCGTTGATATGGCTGGCACCCCGCGGCTCGCCTTACCCAGCACCTGCTGTGCGCTGCATACCGCACACTACTTATCGCGCCTTTCACGCCCCGTCTTTCACGTCCCTTTACCAGGCGCCAACCGGCCTCTCCCGCCGGCTTATTCCCCCGCTGGTTCGCCCTCGATCGGGTATGGCAGTGACCTGCTATGGCTGGCCTAAGTCTTGGGCGTCAGACTTGGCACTGCCCCTGCGGTAGAGCAACCATCCCGGGAGAATGCCGTGAACACATTGGCCAGCCGATCCTTGCCTGCCGGCCCCAGCAAAGTGCCCGAGGTGACGGCGTTTTTCTGGATCATCAAGATGATGTCCACTACCGTAGGCGAGACCGGCGCCCATTATCTGAACGTCAACTTCGGGCTAGGCCTCGTGAACACCTCGGCCTTAACGGGCCTGTTGCTTGCCATCGCCTTGTTCTTCCAGGTACGGGCAAAAAGCTATGCGCCTTCGCTCTACTGGATCGCCGTCCTGTTTATCAGTGTATTTGGCACGTTGATCGGCACGTTGATCACCGACAACCTGGGCGACCAGCTGGGCGTACCGCTACCGGCCTCGACCGCGGTGTTTTGCGTGGCCCTGATCGCCACCTTCATCGTCTGGTACGGACGAGAGAAGACCCTCTCCATCCGCGCCATCGATACGGTCGGGCGCGAACTGTTCTACTGGACTGCCATCCTGTTCACCTTTGCTCTGGGTACGGCAGCCGGCGACTGGGTGACCCAGGGGCTGGGCCTGGGTTACGGCAATTGCGCACTGCTGTTTGGCGGGCTGATTGCCGTCACTGCCGTGGCTCGCTATGCGTTCCGGATAAATGCGGTTGCCTGCTTTTGGGTGGCCTATGTCCTTACCCGCCCGTTTGGCGCGTCATGCGGCGATCTCCTGTCTCAATCGGGCAGCCATGGCGGCCTGGGCCTCGGGACTGCAGGCATGAGTGCGATTTTCCTTGTGGTCATTGTCGGCCTTGTCCTCTACCTGTCGCTTGCGCAGAAGCGGCTTATGAACTTTTGAACTTTTGAACTTTTGAAGTTCTGAAGCTTTTTTTTAGTTTTGAAGTTTTGAACGCCTGATTCCAACCATAGATCGAACTGTCGAACAGGAGCAAGAACCATGAATGGAAGTCCCACGAACCCAACTATCGTAGAGCGGAGCCTGAGCAAGGTTCCCGAAATCACGCTGATGTTCTGGCTTGTCAAGATCGCGGCAACCACGCTCGGGGAAACAGGCGGCGATGCCTTGTCGATGTCGATGAACCTGGGCTACCTCCTCAGTACCGCCATCTTTGCCGTGATCTTCCTGATCGCGGTATCGGCCCAGATTTCCGCCAAGCGCTTTCAGCCCGTGTTGTACTGGGTGACGATCGTCGCCACCACGACCGTGGGCACGACCCTGGCCGATTTTGCCGACCGGTCCCTTGGCATTGGCTATGCCGGCGGCACCGCGGTGCTATCTGCACTGCTGATGCTCTCATTGGCGATCTGGTACAGGACGCTCGGCACGGTATCGGTCGACACCGTGAAAGCGCCGAAGGCGGAGATGTTCTATTGGGTGACGATCATGTTCTCCCAGACTCTGGGCACCGCGCTCGGAGACTGGACGGCGGACACGGCCGGGTTGGGCTACGTGGGCGGGATGATGGTCTTCGGGGCGCTGCTGGCAACGCTGGTTGCGGCCTATTACTGGACGAAGATCTCCCGCACCTTGCTCTTCTGGGCGGCCTTTATCCTCACGCGCCCGCTCGGCGCCGTAGTGGGCGATTTCCTCGACAAGCCGCTGCATTCCGGCGGCTTGGCGATGAGCCGCTTTTCCGCCTCGGCCGCGCTGATGACGCTCATGGTGGCGTGCATCCTGTTCTCCCCGCAACGGGCGGCGGCTCGCGCAAACCACTGACCCTGCACGCGCCGCCCGGCGCTATGATGTGGAGGCTGGGGATGCCGGTGAGCTTGCTGCCTGCCGGTATGGTTCCCGCCAAGACGCGGCGCCTTGTCCATGGGAGGGTAAATGCGGGTACTGCTGGTCGAAGACGACCCGATGATCGGGCAAGCGATCCAGGATGCACTGAAAGACGCATCCTACGCCGCCGACTGGGTCAGGAACGGACAAAGCGCCCTGGATGCGCTCGCCTGCCAGGACTACGACACCGTGTTGCTCGATCTCGGTCTGCCAGGCAAAAGCGGCCTGGCGGTGCTCGCTTCGGTCCGCGCCCGGGACAACCCCGTGCCAGTGCTGATCATCACGGCGCAAGACGGCCTGGAGGACCGCATTCGCGGCCTGGACGCGGGCGCCGACGACTACGTGCTCAAGCCATTCGAGATGGCCGAATTGCTCGCCCGCATGCGCGCCGTCTCGCGGCGCAAGGGCGGCGTGGCAACACCGGTGCTGAGCAACGGCATCGTCTCCCTGGATCCAGCCACCAAGCTGGCAACGGCGCATGGCGGCGAAGCGGTGCAACTCACCAATCGGGAGTTCGCCCTGTTGCAAGCCTTGCTGGTCCGGCCCGGGGCCATTCTCTCCCGTACCGAACTTGAGGAGCGCATCTACGGTTGGGGGGAGGAAGTGGAGAGCAACGCCGTTGAATTCCTGATTCATGCCTTGCGCAAGAAACTGGGAAGCGCCGCGATCAAGAATGTCAGGGGAATAGGATGGATGGTCACCAAAGAGGATGGAAGGGGCTAAAGGATTCCATCCGGATCCGCCTCTCGCTCTGGCTATCGCTCGCCATCCTGGTGGTGGCGCTCGTGGCCGGGGTGTTTTCCTTCGTCGCTGCATTCCAGGAGGCCAACGAACTGCAAGACGATATGTTGCGCCAGGTCTCGGTGCTGTTCGACCGCCAGCATCTGCCGGTGCCGCACCTCGGAGATAGTGGCAGGCTGCCGAACAGCGACGAAGAGGCGCGGGTCGTCGTGCAGTACCTTGCGCCGGGCACCGGCAAGAGCGGTGGCGCAGATGGCGGGCTGCCGCTGGCGTTGCCAGCCACGGCGGCAGACGGGATCCAGACCCTCGACATCAACGGTGAGCCTTATCGTGTCGTGGTGAGAACGCTCGCCACCGGCGAGCGCATCGTCGTCGCGCAGGAAACTGGATTTCGTGACGAGATCGCCCGGGATGGCGCGCTGCGCACCGTTCTTCCCTTCCTGATTCTGGTGCCCATCCTGCTTCTGATCGTCGCCGACCTGGTGCGCAAGATGTTCATGCCGATCGCCGCCTTGTCGGAGGAGATCGATCAGCGCGGCGAGCAGGAGTTGCATCCGCTACCGCAGGAGCACCTGCCCGCGGAAATTCGCCCTTTCGTGGTGGCCATCAACCGTCTGCTTGGCCGCGTTTCCGAGTCGATGGACGCGCAGCGCCGCTTTGTAGCCGACGCGGCGCATGAACTGCGCTCGCCGCTGACCGCGCTCTCCCTGCAGGCGGAACGGCTTGCAGGCACTGACATGTCGGAGACTGCCAGGATGCGGCTCGTGGCGCTGCGCCGTGGCATCGAGCGAGGCCGCGGCTTGCTGGAGCAGATGCTGAGCCTGGCCCGGGTGCAATCCTCGACACCCGTCCCCATGGCGCTGGTGTCCGTGCGGGCAGTGTATCGGCGCGTGCTGGAAGACCTCATGCCGCTGGCGCAGGCCAAGGACATCGATATTGGCGTGGATGGCGAATCCGACGCGCAGGTTCTGGCCAACGAGATGGACCTGTTCACCATCGTGAAGAACCTGGTCGACAACGCGATTCGCTATACGCCAGAGGGGGGACAGGTCGACCTGTCCGTGCAAACCCAGGAGGGCAAGGCGATCTTGCAGATCAAGGACACCGGATCCGGTGTTGCACCGGAAGAACGAAGCCGGGTATTTGATCCGTTCTACCGCGTGCTTGGCAATGAGGCGATGGGGTCCGGTCTTGGCCTGACCATCGTGCGGACCATCACGGACCGCATCGGCGCGCAGATCTGTATCGGCTACGCCAACGAGCAAGCACGAAAAGGGCTAAGCGTAACCGTGCTGATTCCGGGGGCTAGCGCGTGAGCTGGCCGAGGCCGGCGGACAAGGGGCGGATGACATGCGCATTCTGGTCATTGAAGACGACAGAAAGATCGGCTCGTTTGTCGGCAAGGCGCTGCAGCAAGCTGGCTTCGCGGTCAACTACGCCGAGGATGGCGCGAGCGGGCTGAATCTGGCGCTCACCGCACCGTATGACGCCGCCATTGTTGACATCATGCTTCCCGGCTTGGACGGTCTGTCGCTCATCGAGGCAATGCGCCGGCAAAAGGTGACCACCCCGGTCATCATCCTCAGTGCCAAGCGCTCCGTCGACGACCGCGTCAAGGGCCTCCAGGCGGGAGGCGACGACTACCTGACGAAACCGTTTGCGCTGGCCGAACTGCTCGCACGCGTCCACGCGTTGATCCGTCGCGCCGCCGGGGCCACCGAGCCGGCCCGGCTGATCGTGGCTGAACTGGTTCTTGACCTGTCGAGCCGCGAAGTGACCCGAAACGGGCAAAAGATCGATCTGCAACCGCGTGAGCTGTCCCTGCTCGAGTACCTGATGCGCAGTGTCAACCGTCCGGTGTCCAAGATGATGATCCTCCAGCACGTCTGGGACTATAGCTTTGATCCCCAGACCAACGTCGTCGACGTCCTGGTCTGCCGCCTGCGCAATAAGCTCGATCGCGGCTTTCCCGTGAAGATGATTCACACCATCCGGGGAGTGGGATATGTTCTCAAGGGCCCTTGACTTCTTTCGCAGGGGGCTTGGCGCTCGCATTGCGCTTTGGTACTCGGCATTCTTCATCCTCAGCACCGTTTCGCTTTTTGCGCTTGCCTATTTCCTGCTGGCTTCCTCCCTGCGCCAGCGGGACCTGGACAGCATTGAGCAAAGGCTTCACCAACTGGCTGCCGAGTATCAGGCAGAGGATCTCGCCGGGCTCAGGAAGGAACTCGCGCTTGAAACGCGGCTGCGCAAGACAAAGCCCTTTTTCATTCGCATCGCCGGTCCCGCCAATGCCACGGTCTTCCTGGAGATCCCCGATCAGTGGGCGCAGTACGACCTGACCCGCCTCGAACACGTTCCCCAAGCTGCCCCGGGCGACCTGATCCGGCTGCCCGCAAAAGACGACGAGGCCATGCTGGAGATCGCCAGCATGCGCCTGCCCGACGGGGGGCAACTGCAAGTCGGCAAGAGCACGGAAGAGCGCGACAGCGTACTCGAGCGCTTTGGATGGATCGTCGCGGGCGTCATGATCCCGATGGTGATCGTCGGCGTGCTCGGTGGGGCTATCCTCGCGCGGCGTGCCTTGCGGCCGATTCGCCAGCTCATCCAGACGGTGCATGCGATTGAGTCAGGGGCAATGCAAGCGCGGGTGTCGCTGCGCAAGAGCGGCGACGAACTGGACGAACTCGGGGCGCTGTTCAACGGCATGCTGGACAAGATCGCAACCCTGATCCAGGGCATGCGCGACGCGCTCGACAACGTCGCCCATGATTTGCGTACGCCGCTGGCGCGCCTGCGCGGCATCGCGGAAATCGCCCTTCGCTCGGAGCGCGAGCCGGCCATTTGCCGGGACGCGCTGGCGGACTGCGTGGAGGAGTCGGACCAATTGCTGCAGATGCTCAACACCCTGATGGACATTGCCGAGGCGGAAACCGGGATGCTCAAATTGCACCTGGAGCCCGTGAGCATCCCGACCCTGCTGGCCGATGCGGTTGACCTCTATCAGCAGGTGGCCGAAGAAAAGGCGATCACGGTGTCGGTCATTGCGCCGCAGCCGATCTGGATGACGGCTGACCGCAGCCGCCTTCGCCAGGTCCTGGCGAACCTGCTGGATAACGCGATCAAGTACACCCCGGCAGGTGGGCGAATCGAGATGGAAGCCCGCGCGCTACAGCATGCGATGGTGATCCGCGTCACGGACAGCGGCATCGGCATGGCGCCCGACGAACTGCCGCACATCTGGGACCGTCTCTACCGCGGGGACCATAGCCGCACGCAGCGCGGCCTGGGGCTGGGACTGAGCCTGGTGAAGGCTGTGGTCGCCGCGCACCAAGGCCGGGTGGAGGCTTCGAGCGAGCCAGGGATGGGTTCCGTCTTCACGCTCACGTTTCCTCTCGGCGGCACCGACGACAGCCCGTTTCTTTCCGGCGATCCGGCGAGCCTTGCCAAGCTGTAATGTTGCGGCAAGGCACCAGCAAGATTCGGCGACCACTATGGCCTCTGTGGGGTAACGCAAACGATTCACCCAAGAGGTATGAGGTATCGATGAACGGGAAGCCAACTATACGTCTGGTACTCGGCACACTCACATTGGGGGGTGTGCTGCTTGCCACCGCCGGCGCGGCTGATCACGGGAAAACGCCCTCCCCCGCCTATCAGTCCAGCATCCGGGTGCCGGACCAGGAAAAGGGAGAGCGGGGAGAAGCGGCCAGGCTCGTCGGCCTGGCCAGGATCGACGCGACCCGGGCCACCTCGGCCGCCTTGGCCAAGGTATCCGGGTCGGTGCTCAAGGTTGCCCTTGACAACGAGAACGGCAACCTCGTGTATAGCGTGGAGATCAAGACGGCCGGCAATGAGGTCAAGGATGTGAAGGTGGACGCCGGCAACGGCGCGGTCTTGCATGTGGCTGCGCCCGGCAATGAAGGGGAAGACGAGGATTAGCCTGCCGCCGATGCGAAAAGTAGCACGACCATTGCGCCGATCCCGGTGCTTTGGCTGCCCGGAACGAGCGCCCTTGCCATGGATATCGCACGTTTGATTCAAGACTACGGCTACCTCGCGGTCGCCGCGGGGACCTTTCTGGAAGGGGAAACCATTCTCATCATGGCAGGCGTTGCCGCGAATCGGGGCCATCTTGCGTTGCCGACCGTGATCGTGATCGGCACGCTGGCAAGCTTCTTGGGCGATCAGCTTTACTTCTATGTTGGTCGACGATATGGGACAGCACTGCTGGCGCGATTTCCGTCCATGCAATCACGCGCGGCACGCGCCAGCGCGTTGCTGCACAGGCATCACCTTCCACTGATCCTGTCCATCCGATTCCTGTATGGCCTGCGCATCGCCGGACCGATCGCGATCGGGATGAGCGCCGTTCCGTGGTTCCGGTTCCTGGTTCTCAACTTGACGGGCGCCGTCGTCTGGGCGGTAGCCATCGCCGGGGCGGGCTATGGCTTCGGACAGGGCCTGGGGTATCTGCTGGGGAATTTCGATAGTGACGAGGCCTGGGGGCTAGCCGCGATATTGCTCTGCGGAGCGCTGTGGTGGCTATTCGCGCGGTACCGATCTCCTGCGAAGCCAGGGAAGTAGCAACGGAAGTAGCAACGCCCGTGACTCCCCGAGGATAACGGATAGGCCGCGGAATCGGCGGCAATCCGCGGCAACCCGCGGCAACCGTTTGCGCGCGCATTGGGCACGTGCGTCGGCGTTGATCAGGAAAGGAACCACCATGCGGCACAGAGTCAGCCACTACCCGCGCTCAGCTGCCATGGCCGCCGTGATGTGGGCAACCTTGATCGGCAACACGCCAACGGTATGCGCCCCAGCCATGGCCACGGAACGACCGGCCGTACCCGAGAAGAATCCACCAGGCGACATCCCCGACAACCAGGTCTTCGTGACCTATACGTCGCCGTTGGGCTTATCGCTCAGGGTGCCGGAGGGTTGGGCGCGCACGGATCGCCGCGATGGAACAGCCTTTGCGGACAAATACAACGCAGTTTCCATCGCCGTGGCCACCGCTACCGCGGCGCCAGCCGCCGATCACGAGGCCGCGAACCTGCTCAAGGCCGGGCGCGCGGTCAAGATCGAGGCCATCAGGAACGTGGCGCTTCGATCCGGTCCGGCGCTCTTGATCGTGTACAGCTCGAACTCCGAGCCGAGCCCGGTCACGAACAAGTCGTTGCGCCTGGAGAGCCGTCGCTACCTGATCTACCGCAGCGGCAAGTTAGCCACCCTCGACCTCGCTGCGCCGCTCGGAGCCGACAATGCCGACCAATGGAATCTCATGTCAAATTCATTCCAGTGGCGCTGAACCGCGGCCGTTGGAGGCGTTTGAACTCTATCGTTTCTACCATGGCGGCGACGCCGAGACGGCGGCATTGCGCGGCGTCTCGCTGCGACTCCACGCGGGGGAACTGGTCGCCCTGATGGGGCCGTCGGGCAGCGGAAAGTCCACGCTTCTGGCCTGCCTCGCCGGGCTCGACGAACCGGATGGCGGGCATGTGGAGGTCATGGGGTGCCGTATGTCGCGGCGGCCCGAAGCCGTGCGCGCCGCGTTGCGGGCGCGACACATCGGCATCCTGATGCAAGCGGGAAACCTGTTTGAACACCTGACGGTGGAGGCCAACATGCGGCTCGCGATGTCACTGTCGAAACAGTCGGATCCGCGCAGGGTCGATCTCCTGCTGGAGACGATGGACCTTACCGGGCAACGCCGGGCGCACCCCTCGCAACTGTCGGGCGGTGAAGCGGCGCGCGCGGGGCTGGCGGTTGCCTTGTCGTCGCACCCCAGGGTACTGCTGGCGGACGAGCCTACCGCGGAAGTGGACGCGACCACCGAGGCCGTGGTCCTGACCCACTTGCTGGAGCGATGCCGCGCAGGGGTCGCGGTCTTGATCGCAACGCATAGCACGGCGCTGGCGGCACACGCCGATCGTCTGCTCGGCATGCGGGATGGGCGTATCGCCGATGCCTGACACCCTGATCGAGGCCCAATCGGTTTGCCGGCGCTACCAGCAAGGCGGAGTATCCATCGCCGCGGTCGTCTCGGCGACGTTCCGCCTGTGCGGGAAAGACCGGGTCGCGCTTGTGGGCAGGTCCGGAAGCGGCAAGTCCACCTTGATCCACCTCATGGCCGGACTCGACGTGCCAACGAGCGGCATGCTCCGATGGCCCGCGCTAGGCGCTGCCGGAACCCTCCTGCCGGGGAAGATCTCGCTGGTATTCCAGACGCCGAGCTTGCTGGAGCCGTTGACGGTCAGTGAGAACGTCGCCCTGCCGCTGCTGATGGCCAAAGTGCAAGGCGACATCGGCAGCGCGGTGGCGGATGCGCTCGCCACCTTTGGCCTTGCGGATCTGGCCAGCAAACTGCCCGAGGCGCTTTCCGGCGGGCAGATGCAATGTGTCGCCATGGCGCGGGCGATAGCCGGCAAGCCAAGCGTGATCCTGGCCGACGAACCGACCGGCCAGCTTGATCAGCCGACCGGCCGTGCCTTGCTCGATGCCTTGCTTGCCCATCTGAGCGGTACTGCAACGGCGCTCGTCGTTGCCACCCATGATCCGGCGGTCGCCGCGCGCATGGATACGATCTGGCACATGCAGCACGGCACGCTGAGTAGCACGGGCAGCACGGGCAGCACGGGCAGCACGGCAGGGTGCGTATGATCGCG
The DNA here is from genome assembly GCF_044627735.1 of Cupriavidus sp. CuC1. Taxonomy (NCBI): domain Bacteria; kingdom Pseudomonadati; phylum Pseudomonadota; class Betaproteobacteria; order Burkholderiales; family Burkholderiaceae; genus Cupriavidus; species Cupriavidus sp. CuC1. Next base: position 22,471 of record NZ_JBIUHC010000119.1, read on the forward strand.
CTCTGGCTTTTTGGGCTGATTGAGGAGCGCAAGGGCCGCCTGGCGGGCGCTGCAGCGGGCGTTGCGCTCACCGTGGCGTTGTTGGCCTCGCTTGGCGCATTCCTGGCGCAGAGCACCGCTTCCATGACCCGGCGTGCGATCGCAGGCGTGCCGGTTGACTGGCAGGTGCAACTGGTCCCTGGGACGACCGTCCAGGAGCTTGCCGCAGCCATCGGCGAGACAACGCCGGTTTCGCTGTTGCAACCGGTCGGCTATGCCGATGTAGACGGCTTCGACGCCCATACCGGCGCTACCGTGCAGACCACCGGCAAGGGCAACGTGCTTGGCCTGCCTGCGGCCTATTTCCGCGATGCGCCGGCGCAGTTCCGCATGTTGCTCGGCAGCCCGGATGGCGTGCTGGTTGCACAGCAAACGGCGGCCAACTTGCATGTGACGGTCGGCGACACGGTGACCATCCATCGGGCCGGCCTGGCGCCGGCCGACATCAGGGTCGCCGGGATTGTCGACCTGCCGCATGCCGATTCGATGTTGCAGCCTGTCGGCGTTCCGGCTGGGGTGGCACCGCAAGCACCGCCGGATAACGTCCTGCTGATGCCCATCAACGAGTGGCACCGCGTCTTTGACCCGCAGGCGGCGATCAGGCCGGATTCGGTCCGTACTCAATTGCATGTCAGGCTCTTGCATGACCGGCTTCCTGGCGATCCGCAGGCAGCCTTTGCAGCGGTACACGGCGCGGCACGGAATCTCGAGGCGCGCATCGCGGGCAATGGGATCATGGCCGACAATCTGGCGGCGCGCCTTGACGCGGTCCGCAGTGACGCGCTTTACGCCAGCGTTCTGTTTCTGTTCCTCGGCGCGCCGGGGGCGATCCTGGCGGCCTTTCTGACCGTGGCGGTGGTGGCATCGGGCGCAGGCCGGCGCAGGCGCGATCAGGCGCTGTTGCGGATTCGTGGAGCCTCGCGCGCGCAAATCCTCAAGCTGGCGGCAGTCGAAGCGGCGTGCGTCGGCGTTGGCGGCACCACCGCCGGACTGTTCCTTGCCACACTCCTGTCCGAGGCGCAGCTCGATGCCGGGATCTTCGCCACTGCGGCCATCGGCTGGATCGCGGCTGCCGCCGGGGTGGGACTTCTCCTTGCCCCAGCCGCCATGCTCGCGATGGCATGGATCGATGCCAGCCAGACCACCGTCGCGGCCGCGCGCATGGCGATCGGCCTTGAGCGCCGCCGGCTGTGGCAGCGTGGCGGCTTCGATTTCATACTCCTTGCCCTGTCCGCCATCATCTTCTGGAGCACCTGGCGCACCGGCTATCAAGTTGTGCTGGCCCCCGAGGGCACCCCTTCCTCCTCGGTCGATTACACGGCCTTTCTCGCACCGGTTCTGCTGTGGCTGGGCCTTGGACTGCTGACGGTCAGGTTGAGCCTCGCCGGCCTGGATCGGGGCCGTGAACGCTTGGCCAAGTGGCTGGCTCCCCTGGCCGGGTCGCTGGCAGGCGTCGTTGCCGCTGCTCTGTGCCGTCAACGCAGGCGAATGACGCAGGGCATCGCCTTGGTGGCACTGGCTTTCGCTTTCGCGACGTCGACCGCCGTCTTCAACACCACCTACAACGCGCAGGCGCGCATTGACGCAGAACTCACGAACGGTGCCGACGTGACGGTCACCGGTACCTCGCAGACGCCCGCATCAACCAGGCTGCAGGAGCTCGCTGCCCTGCCCGGCGTGAGCGCTGCGCAGGCGATGCAGCACCGGTTTGCCTACGTCGGCACGGACCTGCAGGACCTATACGGGATAGACGCCGCGCGCATTGGCGAAGCGACGAGAATGTCCAATGCGTTCTTCGAGGGTGGGAATGCGAAAGGCACGCTCGATCTCCTCGCGCGAACCCCCGACGGTATCCTAGTGTCGGAAGAAACCGTCAAGGATTTCCAGCTGCATCTCGGCGATCAGATCAACTTGCGGATGCAGAGCGCAAAGGATCATCAATATCACGTCGTGCCCTTCCACTTCATTGGCGTCGCCCGGGAGTTTCCAACCGCGCCTCGCGATTCCTTCCTGGTGGCCAATGCGCGTTACGTCGCCCAGAAAACCCACGCCGATGCGGCCGAGCTGGTGTTATTGAAGACGCCCACTCCCGCGCAAGTTGCGATGGCTGCACGGGCCGTCGTCGCCGCGTTACCGGGGGTCAAGGTGACCGACGTTGACCAGGCTCGACGCGTCATCGGATCCAGCCTCACGGCGGTGGACCTCGCCGGGCTGACGCGGCTGGAACTCGGTTTCGCCGTTCTCATGGTGGCCGGCGCAACCGGCCTTGTTCTCGCCCTGGGCCTGGCCGACCGGCGGCGCACCTTCGCGATTCTGTCTGCCCTTGGTGCGACACCTGCGCAGCTTGGCGCATTTCTCTGGAGCGAGGCGCTCCTGCTCTTTGTAGCGGGGACCAGCATCGGAACACTGACCGGCTTTGCGCTTGCCTGGATGCTGGTCAAGCTGTTGACGGGCGTGTTCGATCCCCCTCCCGAGTTTCTGAGTGCGCCGTGGCTCTACCTGGGTGCGCTGGTCGCCGTGGCCTTGGCCTCGGTCGTGTTAGCCGTGACGGCCGCGCTCAGGCAGACGCATATCCCCGCGGTGCAACGGATGCGCGAGCTATGACAAGAAGCGGCCTATGCCGCATTGGCGGAAGCCAGAATCGTCAAAGCTCGCATCCCGGTTGCAGAACTTACGGATTGTCACGACTTGAGGGTCAACGGCAGCTCCGAGGATACCGTTCTTGCTCATAAGCGCGGCGTATCGCCGAGCCGTTGATTCATTCTCAAGGAGTTCTAGCCATGAAAAAACTTTTCGCTGCTCTCGCGTCCGCCGCGCTCGTCACCACCGTCTTCGCACAGACTGGTGTTCCTGCTTCCGCGGCCCATCCGCAATCCGAGCCGACCAAGAGCCAGGCAAAGGCCGACAAGGAAAAGAACGTCGCACAGGCAAAGGCCGACAAGAAGAAGGTGGAGGCGCAGAGCGATGCGGCTAAGGCGCAGGCCAGCGCCAACAAGGAGAAGGTGGGAGCCCAGGCCGATGCTAACAAGGCAGCCGCTGAGGCTCAGGTGGACAACGCGAAGGCCATGTCGACCAAGGGCGCCCCCGACAAGGCGACCAAGGCGCAAATGAAGGCAAGCAAGGACAAGAACGTCGCGCAAGCAAAGGCCCACAAGACGAAGGTCGAGGCAAGCAATGATGCAGACAAGGCGCAGGCCAAGGCAGACAAGGCGAAGGTCGATGCACAAGCCGACGCCGACAAGGCCGCAGCCAGTGCCAAAGTGGATAAGACCAAGAAGCAATAAATAGCTCCTGCCCGATGGACGGGAGGGTACGTTGCCCGGCCGAAAGGCCATGGTGACAACGGCTCGGGTGCGGGAGCTTTGCGAAGAGGCAGGCTAGCCGAAAGGCAAGCTTGGTCTCTTCGTCTTTTTGCAGGGCTGCATTGCTGCCTCGCAAGCCGAACAGCGCAGTAACTTCACTGAGGTCGAAATGGAAAACACGAGCCAACAACCCAATCGCCTGCATCCGCTGATCGCCACCGCAGCGGGCGCCGTCATCGTCGCAAGCCTGATCGGTGTGGCCGCGATGACGGGGCTCCTGCCTACGGTTCACGGCAACGACGTGACGCCTTTGGCACCGCAGGCCCTCCCGGCTGCGATGGCATCCGGCATGGCGCCCGCTTACGGCACGATGCAACCGGCAGCCCCGGCCGTCGCCCGCCCGCGCATCCGTACGGTTTCCCATGCTGCCCATGCCGAGCGTGCCGCCTCGCCTGGCTGGCAACAGCATGTAGCCATCAACAGTAACGTGGGGACGGTCGAATCCATCACGCCCATCACACAGCAGGGCCAGGCCAGCGGGCTGGGCGCGGTGGGTGGCGCGGTGGCTGGCGGCCTGCTCGGGCACCAGATCGGTGGGGGCAACGGCCGAACGGTGGCAACCGTCCTGGGCGCCCTTGGCGGCGGGGTCGCCGGCAACATGGTCGAGCAGCGTGTGCGCAGTGACACCGAATACCAGGTACGCGTGCGCATGGAAGACGGCTCAAGCCGTGTCGTCACCTACCATCAGCAGCCCGATGTGGGGGTGGGCCAACGGGTGCGCGTTGAAAATGGCGGAATCACCGGTTCCGTGTGAGGTCTTGGCCGATGCTCTCTGTCAAGGCGCCATCGGCCGGGCTCTGATCCCAGCTCTGATCCCCCGTCGCCGAGCGCCTTGTACAGGGCAACCTGGCTGCTCGGGCCTCGCCCGTCACGAGCCGCCTCAGGTTCCTCGCCCACGCCCTGCCGCCCTTAGGCACTCACGATATAACTCAACCGTTTCGCGCCCAAGGTTTGTCAGCGAGAAATTCGCCTTCACCCAGCGACGCCCGCGGCGTCCCATCTGCGCCGCGCCGACCGGGTCCACGGCAAGCCGGGCCATCGCCTCGGCCAAAGCACCGGCATCGCGCGGTGGCACCAGAATGCCGTGTTCACCATCGACGAAGGTCTCCGGGATACCGTCCACGGCTGTGGCAATCACCGGTTTGCCGCAGCTCATTGCCTCGAGGATGACCAGGCCCAGCGCTTCGGTGCCAACGGGCGGATGCACCAGCACATCGATTCCCTGCATCAGCGTAGAGATGTCGTACTCGAACGGGCGGAAGTGCATGCGTCCGGACAGGCCCAAGGCATCCGCCTGCTGGCGCAATTGCGGAATCAGTTCGCCATCGCCGACGCACAAGAAATGGGACTTCGGACATCGCGCAAGAACCTGTGCTGCGGCTTGGATGAAGTAGAACTGTCCTTTGCCGTCAGGTCGTCCTGCGCCTCCGAAGAGTGCGTATATCCATGCATCCTGCGGCAGTCCCAGGGCAACCCGAATCCGATAACGCTGCATGGCAACGGCGCGAAAGTGCTCGGTGTCGATCCCGCAATAGATACGCCTGAGCTTCAGCGTGCGGTCAGGATCTACAAGCAGCAGGGATGCCCGCACCGCGTCGGATACCGCGATCACGCTGGAGTACGCGGCAAGATATCGACGTGTTCTTTCCTTGATCCGAGTCATCAGATGGCGCGTCACAACGACCACCGCGGTGCGGCCCGATAGCATCCATGCCATGATTGCCACCCAATAATCACGCCCGTGGTGCGCGTGGATGACATGCACCCGCTCTTCCCGGATATATTGCGCCAGGATAGCGGGCCAAAGGATGCGGTTGGCGGCCAGGATCCGGACCTTGATGCCCGGCATGCCTTTGGCCGCGGCCCTCCACCGGGCAGCAGCAGGAATTGCCAGCGTTACCTCGCAACCTTGTAGTTCCAGGGCCTTGCAGAGGGAAAGCGTATGCGAATCTATCCCGCCCCCGTCGAAACGGGAGTTAAGGACAAGCACGCGTAGCCGCGAGCTGGACGAGGCCGCGTAGGGGTCAGCGTGGAGTTCAACGCTTGCTTCAGCATGAATCATGGTCCTTTGACTCCATGCCTCGGCGGTCTTCATAGGCGGTGACAAGTTTCTGCAAGAATTGGCCTGGATGCGTGGAACGCGAGACCGGCACCCTTGGAAGCTCGAACAGGTTACGGCCGGCAACGGCGCGGCCGCGGTTCGTGGTCACAGCGGTGTGGAAACCAGCCTCGCGCACGAGATCCGCAGTGACGTTGTCGAACCGCCCGAAGGGATAGCAGAAGTGTCGAACCTGCACGCCCAGCGCCGCCTCCAGGTCGTGCCTGGAACCTTCGATCTGGTCGCGAGCGACCACGCTGTTCACCGATGTCAGGTCGACGTGGGTACGCGTATGGGCGCCCACCTCCATCCCTGCGCGGCTCCACTCGCGCAGTTCAGCGACCGTCATCAGTGGCTTTTCTGGCACGCCGATCTCGGCGTCCCAGCGGTTGGTGTGTCCGGCCAAGCTGCTGACCGCATAGCAAGTTGCGGTGAAGTTGCAACGCAGCAATACCGGTAGCGCGTGCTGCAGATTGTTGCGATAGCCGTCATCCAGCGTAATGCCAACGACCCTGCCGGCCCGTTCGCCCCGCAGGTAAGGCAACAGATCCCTTAAGGCGAGCCCTTGGAAGCCCAGCAATCTGAGCATTCGCATCTGCCACGCAAAGTCGCGTGGCGCGACAACGAGGCCACGCATCGGTGTGCCTCGCGGCGGCGGCGCCTCGATCTGGTGATACATCAGTATGGGGATACGCGACGTCATGCCTGGTCTCGCTTTTTCCGGTTAGTGACACCGTCAGGCTTGCGTTTGGAGCGTGGAGCCGGGAAGATCCTCAGCACCCGGCCTTTGTTCATCATACTCTGGAGAACTTAGCGCAGCCTTAGATGAGGATGAAAGGCCACGATTTCACGGATACAGGCGCCTCGCGGGGGTGGCCCCGCAGTCCCATACGCGGCGTCCGTATGTCGTCCGTATTTCGTCCGGCCGGACGCTGGCACAAAGCCTGGTGGAACTGCACGGCGGCACCGTGCAAGCCTGCAGGGGCGGCACTGGTCAGTTCATTGTGCGCCTGCCGATCATGGTCTCAGCGCCGCCGAAGCGGCCGACGATGCCAGCCAGCGGCGAGCTGGCAAGTTTAGACGGGAAGAAGCCGGGACGGAAGGCGATCTAGTGCTCGGCATCAGCCGTGATGCCGCCGCCCGGCAAGGAACTATAGGTCGTGGCACTCGGACCGAATAAATAGGGAAACGCCCCATTCAAATTATCTTGCACGGAATGACCGCCTCCTCGTCAACTTCATAGACGGCACACATACGGTGGTAGCCATCCGCGATCACGACCTTGCCATGCATCTCATCTCTCAGAAGAAGAATCGGGGAGAGGCTTTCGCCCTTAGAGATCTTTTTTCTCTCGGCCTTGACCTGTGCATTGCTGGCGCTCTTCAACGGAAGTTCGCAGGCTCTGAAAATGTCCACGGTCTTGAATTTCACGACCGGGGCGGCTCTGAACTTAGCCATCATCTTGCTCACCTTATCCCGGCTGTGGAGGATGGTCAGGTAGGACTCAGCGGCAGGATAGTCCTGCTCCTCCACGTCGGAGAGCCACTTGATATCCGGTAACGCGTCTTTGCTCATCTTGATTGCCCTCGTTGTCGGCTGTCAAAGAATACTAGTGCACAAATAGCGCGATCAGGATGATGATCGGAATTGGCACCCCAAGCATGAGAAGAAGAAGCGAGCGCATCGTGTACTCCTAAACAGGTCTGACTGCGGGTTCGCGCATTGCGCGTTGCGAGACGGCGATATGGTCACGCCGCGCGCCGCCAAAGGTTGCGCAGAGACTGGCAAAGAATGCACCGCAAAGCAGTGCCACGAAGAACCACAGACTTGCATGAGCGGCGGCCTTGCGCGCCATGTCTGCCCGCTGCGCAGCAGCGGCTTCTTCGGTCTTGATGGCTTTGTCGAGCCGGCCATACGTGTCTGTTACGCGTTTCTCAGCGTCTGTCTCGCTCAAACCGGCCCATCGCGCCACCTGCCTGGTCGCGTACGCCTTGTCCTCCGGGGTTAGCCCTCCCGATCGAACATCGTGCAGGAACATGGCAGTCATTTCGGCACGTGGTGCCGCTTCGGCATTGGTTGTTGAGGGCTGGTCGGAGCGCCACAGCATATCCCCGAAGTAGCCGGTGGAAGCGGCGCGCTGCTGCGACGAGTCGGGCAAGGCGACCGCTGGTGATCGCGCGCTCGCCTGGATGCCCGCCGTCACGGGCGCGGTCGACCCAACCAGGATGGAGCCGATCGCTGTAGTGAGGAACGCCGCCGTAGCCAGGGAAGCGACTGCCCATGCCAGGAAACCATGCGCCGTATCCCGAAAATAGACTTCGTCCGTATGCACAGAGGCCCATTTCACGCGCAGACGGCCTGCCAGATAGCCGCCGATGCCGGAGGCGGCAAGTTGAGTAAATGCGAGCCACGCTATGGTTGAGGCACCCAGTGTGTTCGCGCTGGCACCAAAGCCAGCCCAGGGGGAGGCAGCCGAAAGCCCGAGACCGACTCCCAGAACGAGGAGTATCAGCGAGAGTGCTGCCGCAGCGCTTGCGCCGGCTAGAACAGCGCCCCACGCGACGCCCGAAGCGGTCGAATCGGCGTCCGTCAGTTGCTCCGGGCCGTCGAGGAGATGTGATGTCATGGTGGACTCCGGTTCAGGAAACGACGTGGGCAGACACGTAACTCTGCGACTCACTTCCGCACGATTCATGCCAAGCATGATTCTCGTGATTGAACCGGCCGAGAGCAACGTGGCCGAGGTTTCGGAGAACGCTCACCGCCCCGCGCAGGCAGGTCATTCCTGCAAGTTCGGTAGAAATATCCACATTGAGTATCCACATTGCCTGAGGTTGACCCTTCCTGGACAGCAGAGTGTCGGGTCGCCCGCTTTTCCGGGCGCAGCGAGTACCGTACGGGACGCGCGCGCAAACTGCCAATGGGACGACCGAAGCTGGATCTGGTGTTGAGCGAAGACGAGCGGTCTCAACTTGCCTCGATTGCGCGTTCGCGGAGTATCCCGGCGTCGCTGGTTGCGCGGGCATGCATCGTTTTGGCTTCTGCAGCGGGCGAGCCAAATAGTGAGAGCTCTTTAGGGCGGGGTTTTGATGCTTCTAGCTGC
>NZ_JBIUHC010000120.1:0-31070 GCF_044627735.1 Cupriavidus sp. CuC1
TTGTTGTCCAGGCCTTCAGCGCTAGCCAGCACAATGCGCGCGCGCAAGGCCAACGCCTGTGCCGTCTTGCGCCGCATGGTCAGCGCCTTGAGTTGCTCACGTTCGACCTCACTCAACACCAGTTCTGCCTTCGGTCTTCCTCTCATCAACGCCTCGCCGTTTGCGTGCCTTCAACGCAGACTACTACGTGGCGTCAATAATGCAAGGAACTTCTGACTCAGGACACTAGTTGCCAATTGCCAATCTGTTGAACCGCCGCAGATTCGCACCAATATCGCGTGCCTCTTCCGCCGTGGCAGTACGGATCGCAATGCTAGGCATGGGATGGGATGGGATGGGATGGGATGGGATGGGATGGGATGGAGATTATCCTGAGGTTCGAGGAGAGAGTGGCACTTCAACTCAAAACGTTGGGCAGCGAAGTGCTCACACGCAATAGTATCGCAGTGGCTGCTCATGGCCACGCGCATTCATTGCGAAATTGACGGAGTAGTGGACCAGCCTTGCCGCCGTTGAGTGGTCGCGCGGTCCAGTTGACAAAATTCACCGTCGGATAGAGTCATCGCGCCGGCCGCCACATTCTCTTCCAGATGCGCGACCCGGGAGGTGCCCGGTATCGGCAGGATCACCGGACTGCGCTGCAATAGCCACGCGAGAGCGATCTGCCCGACACTCGCGTGATGGTTGCGCGCGATGGTGTCGAGAAGCGAACCGGCACGGGTCAGCTCGCCGGCAGCCAGTGGGAACCATGGGATGAAGCCAATTCCATGGGCGGTGCAGTAGTCGAGTACGTCTTCGCTTCCGCGGTCACCCAGGTTGAAGCGGTTTTGCACGGTCGCCACCTTGAAATATTTCGATGCAGCCTTGATGTCGGCCACCGATACTTCGCTCAGGCCAGCGTGGCGGACCACGCCGCTGTCGATCAGGTGGCGCACGGCGCCAAACTGCTCGTCCCGCGGCACCGATGGGTCGATGCGATGCAACTGCCACAGGCCGATCTGTTCGATACCAAGCCGCTGCAAGCTGCCGTGGGCTTGCTGAACCAGGTAATCCGGTCGGCCCTGCGGTGCCCACTGGTTGGGACCCGTGCGTGCCAGTCCCGCCTTGGTCGCTACGAGCATGTCGGCACCATAGGGATGCAGCGCTTCGCGAATCAATTCTTCCGAAACGTTCGGCCCATACGAGTCCGCCGTGTCGATGAAATTCACGTCGAGTTCGGGAAGGCGACGCAGGACACGGATGGCTTCGGCCCGATCGGTTGGCGCGCCCCAGATACCAGGACCGGTGATTCGCATCGCGCCAAATCCGAGCCGCCGGATTTCCGTGTCGCCGCCAATTTTGAAAGTACGGTGTGGGATAGTCATATTCGCCTTTACTGCTTGTGTTAGACCGATCGGGGGTGCACTACCCGCCGGGACAGGGATAGTGCCGGTTGGAAGCAGGCTGTCTCGGTGAGCTACGGCAAACGCCTGCCGCGCGGTAGCGGTACCTTATGCAGCAGTGACCGCTCCTTTTTGCGCCCCTACCAGATGCTTGCCGATGCTGACTGTCAGGATCAGCGCCGCGACTTCACACGCAGCGGCGGTCCAGCCAAGGTTGTCCACCGAGGTGAAACTCAAGGTCAGGGAACCGAGCGCGGCGCCGAGCGAAAAGCCGAGATACATGAACGAAGCGTTGAGTGACAAGGCAATGGGCGTGCCGCGCAGGCCAGCGAGGTTGATCAGCCCTGCTTGCTGCGCGGGGTAGAAGGACCAATGCGCCATGCCCCAGGCCACCACGCCGATCAGGACGGGAACCAGTGCCAACGTTTTCGGCAGCCAGTGCGCACTCGCCGACATGAGCGAGAAAGCCAGGATCGACACGCTCAGGCAGGGGATGATCACGCGGCTGGGGCCGAGGCGGTCCACTGCCTTGCCGCCGATGAACACGCCGATGGCTGCCGCGACACCCCAGGTGAACAGCACGTAGCCGATTTCAGCGCCATGCAACGGCGTGGTCGTGGCGACGAACAATGCCAGGTACGTATAGATCGTATAGGCGCCCATAGCCCAAAGTGTGGTGACGAGCAAAGTCATCAGGATGACCGGCTGGCGTGCGACATGGATACGCTCGCGCAGCGTGGCAGTCGGCAATCCCGCGCCGATGTTACGCGGCAGGCCGAACAGCAAGCCTGCCGTGGCCGCAGCAGACAGGGCGGCGACGCCCGCAAAGGTCATGCGCCAGCCGAGCCGGTCCCCGACCAATGCGCCAAGCGGTACGCCGAAGGCGACCGCGATCGTAATGCCGCCGTTGACGATGGCGAGCGCCGTGCCGCGCCGTTCTGGACCGGCGATCGCGCCGGCCAGCGCGTTGGCGCCGGGAACATACAGACCGGCGGCTGCGGCGAGCAGGATGCGGGCCGCCATCAATTCCCAATAGTTCTGGGCGGCCCAGGCAATGATGTTCGCCACCGTGAAGGCGGAAAGCACCAGAATCATCAGCGTGCGCCGATGGAACGCGCCGGTCAGTGCCGTCAGGATCGGCGAGCTGAGTGCGTAGGCCAAAGCAAACACGGTGACCAGCTGGCCCGTGGCGACAATGCTGGTATGCAGGTCCGTGGCAATGTCGGGCAGCAGGCCGGCAATCATGAAGCTCTCGGTGCCGACGGCGAACGTTCCTAGCGCCAGCCAGTACAGCGGCGCGAAGGACGTGGACTGGGTCGTGGAGGTCATCGTGTGCTCCGCTTACGCTGCTACCGTGTCGTCGCTATAGACCGGATAGTCGGTATAGCCGACCTCGGTGCCGCCGAAGAAGCTGGGACGGTCGTACGGATTCAGCGGCAGCTGGCGGCGCAGGCGTTCGGGCAGATCCGGGTTGGCGATAAAGTCGCGGCCAAATGCGACCAGGTCAGCGTCGCCTGCCTGCAGGACGGCTTCCGCGGTATCGGCCTTGAAGCCGCCAGCGGCGATAATGACGCCGTTGTAGTGCCTGCGGATCAGTTGCGCGGCGATCGGGTTCGGATCCTTGCTCTCGTCATCCACATTGCCCAGCACACGCGGCTCGATCAGATGCAGGTAGGCCAGGTTCAGCTTGGCCAGTTCTTGCGCGACGTAAGTGAACAGGGCCTTCGGGTCGCTGTCGGACATATCGCCAAAACTGCCGCTCGGGCCAAGGCGCACGGCTACGTGGTCACTGCCCCACACCGAGATGACGGCCTGGGTGGCTTCCATCAGGAAGCGGGCACGGTTCTCGAACGACCCGCCGTAGATGTCGGTGCGCTTGTTGCTGCCGTCCTGCAGGAACTGATCGAACAGGTAGCCATTGGCGGCGTGCAGTTCGACGCCGTCGAAGCCGGCCTTCTTGCCGCGGACCGCGGCGGCGCGGAAGCTTTCGACCAGATCGGCGATCTCGGGGATCGTCAGCGCGCGGCTTGGCGTGTTCGGGATCCAGCCCGCTTCGGTGTAGGCGACGCCGCCATGCGACACGGCGGACGGCGCCACCGGCTGAACGCCGCCTGGCTGCAACTGGCTGTTGGACTGGCGTCCGGCGTGATACAGCTGCAGGAAGATGCGGCCGCCCTTGGCGTGCACGGCGTCCGTCACCTGCTTCCAGCCGGCAATCTGGCTATCGTCGTAGAGGCCAGGGGCGCCGAGGTAGCCGTTGCCGTTGGGTGCTGCGATGGTCGCTTCGCTGATCAGGAAGCCGCCTTCCGAGGTGCGCTGGGCATAGTACTCGGCCATCAACGGGCCGGGCCTGGCGCCCTCTTCGGCGCGCATGCGGGTGAGCGGCGCCAGCACCACGCGGTGGGAAAATTCGTAACGACCGACTTTGACTGCGGAATGGAGTTTGGACATGATTTCCTCGAGATTGAGTGGCTGGTGACGCTCGATCAACAGCGGGCTTTCGACCTTGAGGAGAAGTGTATGGACGGACTGAAATAAGAAAAATGGGCTAAGGTTCCGAACATATTGGACAAGAACATCCGTAATCGGTCCGTTCGTCGCAGTGCCAGTCGCAGCCGGTTTGCGAACGCTTGTTCGGAGGCCGGCCCGATTTGCGAGCACTGGAAAATAAGGCTAAGGTATCCGTCATATCGGACAAACATGTCCTTAAATGGCCTCGGATGCGGCAATGGACAGCCTCAGCGGAATTTCAGTGTTTGTGCAGGTGGCGGAAACGCGCAGTTTTACTGAGGCGGGACGGCTGCTTGGCGTATCGTCTTCGGCGGTCGGCAAAAGCATTGCGCGCACCGAGGAGCGCCTCGGCGTGCGGCTCTTTCACCGCAGCACGCGCAGCATCACCCTGACGGCCGAGGGGGCGTTGTTCCTGGAACGGTGCCGGCGCATCCTCGGCGAGGTCGAAGCCGCCGAAGCCGAGTTGTCCGATGCCGCTGGCAGTCCGCGCGGCAGGCTGCGGATCAGCACGCCGCAACTGTCCGGGCTGATCATGCCGGCGCTCGACGGCTTCATGACGCAGTACCCGGACATCGAACTCGACGTCGATCTCTCCGATCGCATGGTGGATATCATCGAAGAAGGCTTCGATGCGGTTATACGCACGGGTGAGCAGCACGATTCGAGGCTGGTGTCGCGGCGCCTCGGTTCCTGCGGGCAGGTGCTGGTCGCTTCGCCCGGCTATCTCGAGAAGTACGGCGTACCCAAGCATCCGTCCGAACTCGTGCAGCATGCCTGTCTGCTACATAAATTCCCCGCTAGCGGCAAACTGGAACGCTGGCCGTTTCAGCTCGTTGCATCGGAAGCGGAACCGGAGTTGCCGCAAACCTTCGTCGCCAACACCATTGAAGTGCTGGGTTTTCTGGCGCGTCAGAACAAGGGGCTCGCCTTCCTGCCGACCTTCATCGTGCGCGATGCCCTGGCGAGCGGTGCGTTACAGATCGTACTGGACGATTTCATCGACCAGACCGTCACCTTCTGGATCTTGTGGCCGGCAAGCCGTTACGCTTCGCCGAAGCTGCGTGTCTTTATCGACTATGTCAGCCAGAATCTGCAGATCTAGCGACAAAGCGGCGGATTGCTGCAGATCAACGCGAGTACTGCCGCAGCGAAGGGCAGCAGACCGCCGGCCGCTTCCAGCCTGAGGATATCGGAGAAGCCACCGTTTACCCTGTCAATCGTGTTGTCTATCACGACGTCCGTCTGCCCTGGAATCCGTCCAGCGTCCGGCGGCCGCCTACTTCCCGGTAGCCGGTTCCACGGCGATCGCCACGGCTTCCGTGTAGACAGCCTCGACCTGGTCGCCCTTCCTGATGTTCTGCAACTGCGCGGGATCCTCTACTAGCAGATCCACCGTGTTCCCCATCGGCCCTTTCAGCGTGACCATCCTCTTCTCGGTGTTCACGGCGATGACGTTCGCCATCACGGTCATTTCCCTCCCGATCGTGCCGCCGGGCTTTGCTCCGGGAGCCGAGCGCTCGATCACTTCGCGCTCAGCGCTGGAGCGCAGGCCGTGGCCCTTTTTCAGGCTCAGCGAAATGGCTTCCCTATACTCGGCGGAGACCACGTCGCCAAGCTTGATCTGGTCGAAATTGCGCACCTCCTCGCCTACTACAAGCTGCTCCACCCGGCCTTTCCGATCCTTCAATGACACGGTCCGGGTGGCTGCGTCGATGCCCACCACGGTAGCCGTCACCTTGGTGATGCCTGTCACGGTCGCCTGGCGAGGCGCCTTCATGACGTCCACCTTGGTTTGCGGCTGAGCCATCGCCGCGGTCGCCGCCAGGGCCAGCGCCGCCATGACCAGGGATATCTTGCTCTTCATGTCTCTCTCCTTTTAACCCCCAAAGTCTCGCCACGCCGCTCCCGCGGGGCCAATCAAGACGAAATCTTCGAGATGCGCAAGCAACGCCTCGACGGCTCGATCGGCATGCCGTTGTACCGTCCCACTGGCTATCGTTCCCTATTTGACCGTATAGCCCCGGCCTTCCATGCAAGCGGCATATGCCCGGTTGTAGGTATCCATGCTGCCTTGGGCAGGTTGCTGCGCTGCCTGCTGGTTCCTCCGTGCCCGTGCCCCGCCGGCCATGGTTCCGGCCACGGCGCCCGCCGCGGCGCCCTTCCCCGCGTCACCCGCGATGGCGCCGATGGCCGCACCGCCGGCCGCGCCCCGCGCGGCACCTCGCACGCGCTCGCCGCCACCCCCCGGCCCGGATGGCGGAGGCGGTGCCGCCGCTACTGCGGCCGGATCGACACCTGTGCTGTTCTTTGCCCATACATAGCACTGACCGTCATCTTTCTGCTGCTGCCCGGCGCTCTGGCCCTTGGCCGGGTAGACAATCGGCTTTGCCTGCGCGAGGCCGAGCGACAGCGCCGCGACGGCAACGGCATAAACCCTGCGTCTGTTCATTCCGTTCATGACGACTCCTTCGTGACGGCGCACCGTTGCGCGATGCCATGAACCCACCTGGCCATCCGCGCTACCGACGCCCGCAGTGATCCGGTTCGCGACACCGGCCAAGCCATGCCGCAGCCGCTCATGGGCGCGACTCATGGCGCGCCGCTTTGCCGGATCGCTGTGGCGATATCGCGGCTCAGCGTTGCCACGTTACGGCTATGCGCTGCCACCATGGCGCCATAATCCTTGCCGGCAACCCGTTCCTGCGCAAATGTGCGGCCGCTTAGCACCGCCGCGCCATTGGGTAAGCGCACCGACCACAGTGCCTCGACCGTGGCCGTTTCGCCCAACGACGAATCGAAACGCAGCACGTCGATCCGCACCCGATACCCACCGGTCGATCCTTTACCCTGCTCGGTCGTGGACACACGTGCATCCGCCAGCAGTTGTGCCAGATCGCCAGCGACCGCGCGCTGGATCTCGCTCTTGAGCGGTTCTGCCCAGCGTGCGAACTCTGCCAAGCGCACCTCGTTGACGCCGACCCGCGCCACGAGCTGCGGCCGGTCAACCGTCTCGGGTACTGTCACCGGCGCGACCAGGACGCTGATCGCCTCGCCGGGCACCGTGCCCGCGCTGCCGCCTTCAGACGCGGCCGCCGGACTGAGCGTGTAGAACTTCGCCGTCGGAGATGCCGCGCAACCGGCGAGCGTCCCGATCGCAATCGATACGGCAAGCAACAGGATGGCTCGCATCATCATTTCCCTTCATCCGATTTGCCGCGGATCAGCGCCTCCGGATGGCGTTCCAGGTAATCGGCCAGGTTGCGGAACGCCGCTGCCGTGCGTGAAAGCTCGCGCATCACGTCGCCCGCATTCTCCTGGATCGCCGAATCGGGCTGCATGGCGACGTTGGCCGAGTCGAGCGCCTCGCGTGCCGCCGCGAGCGTGCCGCGCGCCTGCGGTATCACCTCCGCGTCCAGCCGGTTGAGCAGCGTATGGGCATCCCGGATGGTCTGCTGCATGTCGTGGCCGAGGCCCTCGATCGGCACCTTGTTGAGCTTGGCCAGCAGCGCCTCCACCGAATCCTGCAGCGGCTGCAAGCCACCCGGAACGGTAGGTATTTCGGCCGGGGCCTTGCTCCAGTCCACCGCGGCCTTGGGTGCGTTCGGGAAGAAATCGAGCGCGATATAGAGTTGCCCGGTCAACAGGTTCCCGGATCGCAGCTGAGCACGGAAGCCTCGCGCGACCACCGTGTCCAGCACGGCCTTCTTGTTCGGCGCGATAGGTCCGCCTTTCGGCCCCGACGCATAGCGTCCGGTGAACCGTTCCGGATAGAAGTGCACCTCGACCGGAATGCTGAACTCCTTCTTGACCGGATCGAATCGCGTATTGATGGCCGCCACCTCGCCCACCACGATGCCGTGGAAATCCACCGGCGCACCCACACTCAGGCCCCGCACCGAGGATTTCGTGAAGTTGAATACGTAGGTCTCCACGATACGTTCCCGACGCACCATCGACTCCAGGCGCGTGTGGAACAACGCGAACTGCGCGTTCGCCGGGGCAGGCGGGAGCCCGGCTGAAGCCGGCGGGCTCTGGAAGGCCAGGCCGCCGACCAGGATAGCCACCACGGATTGCGTCTCGAGCTTGATGCCAGCGGCATCGATCGATACATCGACGCCACTGGCTTGCCAGAAGCGGGTATCTTCATTCACATACTTGTCATACGGTGCGTTGACAAAGACCTTCAACG
This sequence comes from Cupriavidus sp. CuC1, assembly GCF_044627735.1. Classification (NCBI taxonomy): domain Bacteria; kingdom Pseudomonadati; phylum Pseudomonadota; class Betaproteobacteria; order Burkholderiales; family Burkholderiaceae; genus Cupriavidus; species Cupriavidus sp. CuC1. The sequence continues at coordinate 8,083 of NZ_JBIUHC010000120.1, forward strand.
TCACGCCATTGCCGTCCGGATCCAGCTCGTAGGCGGTGATTTGCCCCACCTGCAAGCGGCGGAAGAAGACCGGCGAGCCAACGTCCAGCGAGCCGATATCCTCGCTCTTCAGCACAAACTGACGCCCGGGTACGTCGCTGCCGAACACGGGGGGCGTCTCGAGTCCGACATAGTCGCGCCGCTTCGCCGTCGCGCTGCCAACGTCCATGGCGACAAAGGAACCACCCAGCAGCGTGCTGAGGCCCGAGACCGTACCGCCCGAGATACGCGGCCGCACCACCCAGAAGCGCGAATCCGCCACCAGCAGTCTCTCCGCATTCTTGCTGATTTCAGCGCTGGCGATCACGTTCTTCCGGTCCGGGGACAGCGTTACGCTGCGGATCAGGCCGATGTCGACATCCTTGAACTTGAGCTTGGTCTTGCCCGCCTCCAGCCCTTCGCCGGTCCTGAAGCTGATCGTGATCGTCGGCCCGCGCTCCAGCACGGACTGGACGGCCAGTCCCACGCCGATCAACACCGCTATCAGTGGGATCAGCCAGATCAGCTGCAGCCGCCAGCGCGGCTGCGGTGCTACCACGGCCTCGGGGAGCGCGTCGGGTTCCGGCAGTTCGGGAGGGCTAGCCATGATGGTCCTGCGGTTCGTCCCAGATCAAGCGCGGGTCGAACGTCATGGCGGCGAACATGGTAAGCACGACCACCGCGCCGAATGCGAGCGCCGCCGGCCCCGCCTTGACTGTCGCCAGCGCGTCGAACTGCACCAGCGCCACCAGGATCGTGATCACGTAGATATCCAGCATCGACCACTTCCCGACAAACTCGACGATCCGGTAGATGCGCGCGCGCTGCGATGGCAGCCACCTTGAGCGGCGCTGTACCGAAATCACGAGATACAGCAGCGCGAGGATCTTCAGCATGGGCACGGCGATGCTGGCGACGAACACCACCACCGCCAGCGGCCACGAGCCCGAGGCCCAGAGGTATACCACCCCGCTGAGTATGGTGTCCCGCTGTGCGCCGAACAGGGAACTCGTATCCATCACCGGCAGGACATTGGCTGGGATATACATCACGATGGCAGCAATCAGCAGCGCCCAGGTGCGGGCAAGACTGCCGGGCTTGCGCAAATGCAGGCTGGCGCCGCAGCGCGGGCAGTGCGCATGTTCCGCTGAGGGTTTCAGGCGCGCCAGCAATCCGCAACTGTGACACAGCGCCAGCCCAAAATGCGCCGCCGAGACATGGGAGACAGGAGGCACATCATCGTTGGCGTTCATCGCGGCGCTCCCAGCCTTGCCCACACATCACGCGAATCGAAAGCGGCGCTTGCGGCCGCCAGCAGCAGCATGAGTGCACCGAACGACCAGATCGCGATGCCCGGCACCACCCCGGCGATATGCGCCAGCTTGACCACCGCCACCAGCACACCGATGATCAGCACCTCCGTCATGCCCCAGGGCTTTGCCAGATACAGGAGCCGGAAGAGCAAGTCAGGCCGCCACGGAGATCGGCGTAGCTTGATCGGCAATAGCAGATAGGTCATCGCGGCCATCTGCAGCAATGGCGTCAGGATGGTCGTCACGAGCACCAGTGCCGCCATGGGCCACATCCCGTCCTGATACAGCACGCGCACCGCGCCATACAGCGTCGTATAGACGACGTGACCGCTGAGTGCCAGACCAATGATCGGAAACACGTTCGCGAGGATGAACAGGACCAGCGCCGCCAGCGTGCAGGCGAGCGCCCGGTCGATGCTCTGCGGGTGGTAGCGATACAACTCTGCGCCGCAGCGCGGGCACCGCACAATACCGCCGCGCGGCATACGCGGCTCCCGCAACAGCAAGTCGCACTCGTGGCAGGCCGTCAGCGCGAACCGTGTCATGGCGAACTCTCCATGGTGGACTTCGCCGGGCCAGCCACGCCGGACATCCGGTCGGCCTCCTCGACCACCCAGCCGCCGCCCATCGCCTTGTAGAGGTTGACGATGGCGGTAAACACCAGGCCCTGTGTCTGCGTATAGCCGAGCTCGGCGTTGAACAGGCTGCGCTCGGCATCCAGCACCTCGATATAGCTGGTGTAGCCCGCCTCGTAGCGCAGGCGCGCGAAGTGCGAATACGAACGCAGGGCATCGACCTGGCGCCCCTGTACGACGAGCTGCTCACGCGACTTCTGCGCCGTGATGAGCGCATCCTCGACTTCCTGGAAAGCAACCTGTATTGCCTTCTGGTATTGAACGAGGGCCTGTTGTTGCTGCGCCTGCGCCTGCTGTACCTGGCCCCGGATGCTGCCCGCGGTAAAGATCGGCTGCGCCACGGAGCCGGCATAGCTCCAGATCCGCGCCGGCCCGGTAAACAACGTCGAGAACTCCCGGCTGGAAGTGCCGAACAGGCCGGTCAGAGAGATCGACGGAAAGTACAGCGCGCGCGCGGCGCCGATCAGCGCATTGGCGGCCACCAGGTTCTGCTCCGCCTGGAGCAAGTCCGGACGGCGCTGCAACAGGCTGGACGGCAGCCCCGCCGGCACCACCGGCAGTTCCAGTTGACCCAGATCTCGGCCTCGGAGGATGGGCCCCGGGTTACGCCCAAGCAGCACCGACAAGGCGTTCTCCTGCCGCGCGATCTGCGCTTCTATCTGCGGAATGGTCGCCAGAGCGGCTTCATACTCGGACTGATTCTGTGTCACCTCCATCTGCGCCACGGTGCCGCCTTCATAGCGTTGCGTGAAGACCTTGAGCGAATCGGCGCGGCTCGCCGTCGTGGCCTTGGCGATCTCGAGCTGCCTATCGAGGTCCCGCAGATTGATGTATGCGGTGGCAACCGACGCCACCAAGGTCAGGATGGTTGCGCGCCGCCCTTCCTCGCTCGCAAGCAGGTTGGCCCGGGCAGCCTCGGTCTGGCGGCGCAGCTTGCCAAACACATCGATTTCCCAGGATGCCGACAATGCGGCGGTCAAGGTGCTGAACTCGGGCCCGATACCTGGCGGCACGGGCGTCGCTCCCGCCCGGCTGATGCGCTGGCGCTGGGCGTCAAACGACGCGCCAACCTGCGGAAACAGCTGCGCGCGGGTGGTCGCGAACTGGCCGATGAACTGGTCGACCCGTGCCGCGGCGATCTTCACATCCTTGTTCTCCGCGAGCGCGACCGCCACCAGTTCATTCAGCACCGGGTCGTGGAACTCCTCCCACCATAGCGTGTTCGCCACGTCCTTCGCCTCGCCGCTCTCAAAGCGGAACGCCTGCGGCGTGTCGATCGGAGGCCGTTCATAGTCCGGCCCCAGCGCGCAGGCGCAAACCACCAGGTTCGCGATCGCCAGGATGGAGTGGGCACGCATGTCAGCGATCCTCATGGCCGCCAGCCAGCGGGCCGGTTGCCACTGTCTCACCGGTCACCTCCGGTGCGCCAACCGAACCGCCGCTGCCCGCCTTTTTGCTGCCGCGCCTATCCGTCATCGACTCGATGAAGTGATAGAACATCGGAATGAAGAAGACCGCGATCACCGTGGCACCGAGCATGCCGCCGATCACACCGGTGCCGAGGGAGTGCCGGCTGTTCTGGGAGGCGCCCAGTGCGATCGCCAGCGGCACGCAGCCCAGGATGAAGGCAAGCGATGTCATGATGATCGGGCGCAGGCGCTCGCTGGCTGCCGCCATTGCCGCGTCGTACACGGACATGCCCCCTTCCCTGTTCAACACGGCGAACTCGAAGATCAGGATCGCGTTCTTCGCCGCCAGTGCCACCAGCATGGTCAACCCGATCTGGAAATAGATATCGTTGGTCAGCCCACGCAGCAAAATCGCCACCAATGCGCCGAACAGCGCGAAGGGTACCGCCAGCAGCACCCCGAACGGCAGGCTCCATTTCTCGTATTGGGCAGCTAGGATCAGGAACACCATCACCAGGCCGAAGCCGAATACCAGGGCTGACGTGCTGCCGGACTGCTGCTCCTCGAACGCCTCACCGCTCCACGCCACGCCGAAATCGGACGACATCACTTGCGAGGCGACTTCCTGGAGCGCCGCGATCGCCTCACCGGAACTGCGGCCGGGCGCCGGGTTGGCGGTGATCTTGACTGCCGGGAAGTTGTTGAAGCGCGTCACCAGATCCGGCCCGGTCACATACCTGGATGTCACGACAGCCTTGAGCGGCACCATGTCGCCAGTCCTGCTGCGCACGAAAATCTGGGCCAGATCTTCCGGCGTCAAGCGGTAGCTCGGCTCCGCCTGCAGGATCACCTGCCACAGACGGCTCAGCTTGTTGAACTGCGACACATAGAGCGAACCGAAATTCGTCTGCATCGCGCTATAGACATCCTCGACCGGAACGCCCAGCGTTTCCGCCTTGTCGCGATCCACGTCGACCAGCAATTGCTGCGACGACGCGTTGAAGGTGGCGGTGGCACTGGCAATCTCGGGGCGTTGATTCGCCTTGGCGATAAAATCCCTGACCACCGCCGCGAGCTGGCTGTTGTTCGCATCGCCCTTGCTCTGTATCCACATCTCCATCCCGCCCGTGGTGCCGAGCCCCGGAATTGACGGCGGGTTCACCGGCAGGATCACGCCCTCGGGTACCTTCGACAGCGCCTGGTATGCCCCAACGATGACTGCCCTGGCGTTCTGGCTGCGAATATTCGCGGATTTGTAGCGCTCGTCGAAAGACTTCAGGCCGACGAAGAAGGCTGCCGCATTATTCTTGTTCTGGCTGTCGAGAAGGCTGTAGCCATCGACCACGGCGATACCGCTCACGGCCTCCTGCTTCATGAAATACTCGGCCGCGCGCCTGGATACGTTGCCGGTGCGATCAAGACTCGCCGCGTCCGGCATCATCACCACGCCGAGCAGATAGCCCTGGTCCTCCGGCGGCAGGAACCCGGTCGGGGTCGACTTCATCAGCATGACAGCGATCGCGGTCATGCCCGCAAACAGCAGCAAGGCGATGCCGGAGCGCTTGATCACCAGCGCAACCGCGCGCGAGTAGCGGGCCGTCATCCGCGCAAACTTATCGTCGAACCATGTGAAGAAGCGCCCCTTCTTATGATGCCCCCCTTTCAGCACCACGCCCGCCAGCGCCGGAGAGAGCGTCAGCGCAACCACGCCGGAGATCGCCACGGATATTGCGATGGTGATTGCAAACTGCTTGTAGAGCTGCCCGGTGATGCCGCCCAGGAACGCCACCGGAACAAAGACCGCGCTCATCACCAGCACGATGGCCACCACAGGCCCCGCCACTTCGTCCATCGCGCGCTTGGCGGCCTCTTTCGGGCTCAGGTGATGCACCACCATGTTGCGCTCGACGTTTTCGATCACCACGATCGCGTCATCGACCACGATGCCGATCGCCAGTATCATGCCGAACATCGTCAGCATATTGATCGAGAACCCCAGCACGCTCATGCCGCTGAACGTGCCGACGATCGACACCGGGACCGCGAGCACCGGAATCAAGGTGGCCCGCAGGCTCTGCAGGAAGATGTACACGACCGCCACGACCAGCACCAGCGCTTCGACGAAGGTTTTCACCACGTCCTTGATCGATGCACGGGTAAACTCGGTCGTGTCCATGACGACCTTGTATTCGATGCCTTCGGGAAAGGAGCTCTTCATCCGGCCCAGCGTCTCGGTCACCTGCTTGGAGACATCCAGCGCATTGGCGCCAGGCTGCTGCCATACCGCCAGCAGCGTAGCGGGCTTGCCCTGGTAACTGCTGCGGATCGAGTAGTCTTTTTGCCCCAGCTCGGCCCTGCCCACGTCCCTGAGCCGGACGATCGCGGCACCGCCACTGGCGGCACGTATGATGATGTTCTCGAACTCTTGCGGCTCGGTCAGCCTTCCCGAAGTCGTGACGGCGAACGATTGCTCGACCGGCGTGCCAGTCGGCGACTGGCCGATACGGCCCACCGCGAACTGCTGGTTCTGGTTGGCGACCGCCCGCTGTACATCCGAGGCCGTCACCTTCAGCTGCGCCATGCGGTCCGGCTTGAGCCAGATCCTCATCGCGTAGTCGGGAGTGCCGAACACGCTGGTCTGGTTGGCGCCCGGGATGCGCTTCAGCGCGTCGAGCACATAGATATTTGCGTAGTTGGCGATGTAGGTGGGCTCGTAGCGATTGGTGGACGAGTAGATCGCTATGACCATCATGAATGCCGACGACTTCTTCTGCACACTGATGCCCTGGGCCTGCACCGACTGCGGCAATTGTGGCAACGCGAGATTCACCCTGTTCTGCACGTCCACCTGCGCAAGCTCGGGATTGGTTCCGATCTCGTAGAACACGCTCAGCGAATAGCTCCCGGTCGAGGAGCTCGACGAGTTCATGTAGATCATGTTGTCGGAGCCATTGACCTGCTGCTCGATCGGCGCTGCCACATTGTCCGCCACGACATCGGCATTCGCGCCCGGATAATTTGCCGCCACGGTAATCTGCGGCGGCGTAACGTCAGGGTACTGCGCGATCGGCAGGGCGAGCATCGCCACGGCGCCCGCCAGGGTGATGACGATCGAGATGACGGATGCAAAGATTGGCCGCTCGATGCAGAAGTGGGAAATGTTCATGGGACTTGGCCGGTTACGGCTTCCGGGCCGGGTCTGGCTTGGCAGACCCCGCCACCTGATTCTCGGCCGGCACCGCGCCCGCTGCCTTCCGGGCTGGCTCCGTGCTACCGCCGGTTGAGGCCGCAGGTGCCCCGGTGATCTTGAGTGGCGCGCCAGCGGCGACACGGATCGCGCCGTCTACCACAATGCGCTCGCCGGCGCGCAAGCCTTGCTCGATGAACCAGTCGGCACCGTGCCATTCGCCTACATCCACCACCCGCTGCCTGGCCTGCTTGCCATCCGCGTCGATCACCCAGACGAAATGGCTCTTGGCACCCTGCAGCACCGCGCGCTGCGGCACCAGGATCGCATTGGGCTTGCTCGCCCCTAGCACCCGTGCCCGCACGAACTGCCCGGGACGCAGCGTTCCTTGCCCGTTAGGCAGCACCGAGCGCACCAGAAAGGTGCCGGTTTCCTTGCTGTAAGACGGGTCGGCAAAGTTGATGTGGCCCCGGGTCGGCAATATCGAACCGTCGGCGAGAATGATCTCCACCTCGAAATCGTTGCTCGCGGGAAACTGCAGCAGTCCCTTGGCGATCTGATCGCGGTAGCGCAGTACCTCGTTCTCGGAAATGCTGAAGTTGACCCACATCGGGTCAAGCTGGGACACGTAGGTCAGCAGGCCGGACTCTCCTGGCGTGACGTAGCTGCCGTCCTGCTTGCGCGCATAGCTTGACACGCCGCTGAGGGGGGTGGCGATGGTGGTGTAACTCAGGTTGAGTTGCGCAGTCTGGACCTGCCCTTGCGCCGCGATCACCGCGGCCTGCGCCTCGCGCTCGCTACCGATCGCATCGTCGAGGTCCTTCAGGCTGACTGCGTGTTGCTCGGCCAGCGGCTTGACCCGCGCCAGGTTGGCCCTGGTCACGGTCAGCCGCGCCTGCTGTTGCGCGAGCTGCCCCTTTGCGGTCTGGAGGGCGGCTTCGAATGGCTTGCGATCCATCTGGAACATGGTCTGGCCAGCCCGCACCAGCTGGCCTTCGTTGTAGAGCCGTTTCTCGAGAAACCCCTCCACCCGCGCCCGAATCTCGACCTCGCGCGAGCTCTGGGTCTGCGCGACAAACTCGAACGAAATCGGCGTATCGTGCGCGCTCACCGTCATCACGGTGACTTCCGGCGGCTCCCGCGGCGGCAGGCCGGCCGGCTTGCCGCATCCGGCGAGCGTGACAACCACCGCGGCAGCAAGCGCCCACCGGGCACCGGCAAGGCATGCCTGCCCATGCCCACCAAGCGAGGAACCCGTCCTGGTCTGGAACGATGGATTCACCATGGGAGTCTCCGCGGGACCGCTGTTCGAAGCCACATCGGCATGCAGGCGTCGGCCTGCCCTGCCTTACGTCAGGCGGGCGGAACGGGAGCCATGCCGGCGGCCGGACGTCCATTCCTGGCAGTACATGCCAAGCGACCGCCGCCACGCTCCGATCCGCGACGGAGGGTCTCGCCGGCTGGCACCCGGGCAAATCGCGCCCACGGCAAGACCGGGCAGAGACTACCCTCACGCCTGATGCGCAAGCCTGTCGAACATCATCGATGTCTTAGCGATTCAGCCTCGTAATTTTCTGGCCTTGCAAGCCCAACCCGGCCATCAAGCCTTTTTGGTCAAAGATGAACGCATAGATGTCGGATTGCAGCGTCGTCGTGGTCATCGATTTGGCCGTACCCGCATCCATGACGACAACGCTCGGACCGACACCTACCGACCATCCGTCACTCTTGTACAGGTAGGCCAGCGCCGATTCGCTCATGAAGAACAGCGATTCCCCGAACGACTGCGCACCGGCCTGCAGACCATAGGAAAGCGCGGTGGCGTTGTAATAGCCGAGCGTCTTCCCATCGCGGCTGAGCAACACGCCGTTTCCGCCTTGCGCACCCACGATGAGGCCCGCCTTGAAGATGTCCGGGAAGACCAGGATGGCAACAGCCTTCTCGTTGATTTCAGTGGCCTTCGGGTTGGTCGAAAGCAGTTGCTGTAGCGCCGCGCGCGCGTCCTTGTCCAGCTTGCTGTTCTCGCTTGACGACGCGGCGCTCGTGCTGGATGCGGACCCGGACATGGTGTTGTCGGAGGTCGAGCATGCTGCCGCGACGAGCAAGATGGGGATGAATAGCATGCTACGGACGTACTTGATCATGATGCGCGCTCCTTTTGTCGAGTACCAACGCATGAGTGAACTGCAAGCCTGTCTCGAATCCGCTTGCCGTGAATTCAATATTGGCTTTGGCTTGCGCTTAAGGCAATTGGCCTTTGGTCCCATAGCGGTCCCATCGCCTCTCCCCGGTCAGGGCGGCGGACCCAAGCCAAGGGCGCTGCGTACGGTCATGACGAAGAGTTCGTCGTTGAAGGGCTTGCGCAGGTAAGCCGCAGCGCCAGCCGCCAGCGCCTGTTCGCGCACGGCAATGTCGTCGTACGCGGTGATGAAGATCACCGGCATGCCGCTGCCCGCCAGGCGCTGCTGCACTTCGAGCCCGTTCAGGCCCGGCATCTGGATATCGAGAATCACGCAGTCCGGGCGATACGAGGGCAGTGAGGAAACGTGTTCAAGGAACGCCTCACCACTAGCAAACGCGTCGGCCTGCATGCCGATGGAGCGCAAGAGTCGTTTGATGGCCCGGCCCACCGATTCATCGTCATCCACGATGGCGACGAATGGCTTGACTTTGCTCATTGTGCATGATCCCGCTGATAGCGATTCTCCCGAAGGAATGCCCTACCAACTGAAGAGTAAGGGAGCCTGGGAAATGCGGCTATTGGACCTTGGTCCAAGCGGGCGGCCTGCCGTGCCTCAGCGCCGCGGGGCATTGAGGTCAGAACCGGTCAGGCGGGCCTTGTCGGCGATCCGGACTAGTTCGGCGAGTGAATGTGCTTCCATCTTTTCCATCACTCGCGCCCGGTGCACCTTGACGGTCTTCTCGACGGTGCCAAGCTCGCAGGCAATCTGCTTGTTCAGCAAACCTGTCACAACCAGCGCCATGACGTCCCGCTCCCGGGGCGTGAGCCGCCCCAGGCGACTGCGGATGGACTCGACCTCCTGCCGGCTCTCCCTTGCCTCGATCGCGCGGTCAAGCGCCTGTGCGATCGCGCGCAGCAGGTCACGGCCCTCCACTGGCTTTGGCAGGAAGTCGGATGCGCCGGCCCTCAGCGCGCTCACGGTCATCGGGATATCGCCATACCCACTGATAAAGATGATCGGAAGCGCCGGACTCGCCGCATTAAGCTCGCGCTGCAGCTCGAGCCCGCTGAGATCGGGCAGTCGCATGTCCAGCACCAGGCAGGCGTGCTGGTCCGTGGCGCCATCACGTTGAAGAAATGCGCGTGCGGAATCGTATGCCTGTACCTGGTACCCTGCGGACTGGATCAAGCGCGTGAGCGCGCGCCGCACCGAATCGTCGTCGTCCACCAGATAGATGACAGGACAGGGGCCGCTCATGGCGCTTCGCCAGCATGGCTTGCCACGGGCCTGACCAACGTCGGCAAGATGAAGGAGAACGTCGCCCCCTGCCCGGCATTGTTCTCGGCCCAGATACGCCCCCCATGCATCTCGACGATCGATCTGCTGATCGAGAGCCCGAGGCCAAGGCCGTCTTTCTTCGAAGTCACGAAAGCCTTGAATATCTCGCCGAACTTGTCGTCACTCAGTCCGCATCCGTTGTCACGCACATTCACGCGCACCATGCCAGGGCTGTCCTTCTCTACGCAGATGGCGACCTTGCGATCATGCAACAGGCAGTTCTCCATCGCGTCGAACGCATTCAGTAGCAGATTGAGCAACACCTGTTGCAACTGGACCCGGTCGCCGGGCACCATCGGCAGGCCGGCTTCAACGCGCAGTGCCACGTCGATGCCGCGCACGATGGCATCGCTATGCAGTAGCTGCACCGCGTCACGCACGACGCTGCCAAGTTCCAGCGGCACGATCTCGAGCTCGCTCTTCTTGACCAGTGCACGAATGCGGCGAATCACTTCGCTCGCCCGCTTGTCGTCCTGAACGATATCCTTCAGTATCTCGCGCACCTCGTTGAGATCGATCGGATCCGCGGCCATGAACCGCTGCGCGGCCTGCACGTTGCTCAGGATCGCCGTGAGCGGCTGGTTCAATTCGTGCGCGAGCGATGCCGTGAGTTCCCCCAGGGTGGATATGCGGGTCAGGTGCACAAGCTCCTGCTGCTTGCGATGTTGCTCCTGTCGCTGGCTCGAATCGACGACGGCGAGCACCGCATAGGCATTCCTGAAGCCAAGACGATTGAACCGGATCTCGGCGATGAACTCTGTACCGTCCTTGCGGCGCGCGCATAGTTTGAGTTCCCGTCTGGCGCCCCTCCCGGTTTCATACCCGAGATCGACCATGTTCGCGTCACCATGCGACACATCATGGTCCTTGATTGGAAAGCGCGGAATCAGCATGCAGGCGGCCATTCCCGGCAACTCTTCGCGACGATAGCCAAAAAGCTTGCCCACCTCCTCGTTTGCCAGCGAGACATTGCCATCATGATTCAGCACAAGGATCGCTATAGGCAGGAATTCCAATGCGCTGCAGAACTCGCCTTCGGTCTGGCTCAGGCGCTTGCCGTCGACATCCAGGGAGGGTGCGCGAGGCGGCTGGCGCAGCCGCTCGAACCACTGGACGGCCTTGCCGCCATGGACACTGGGGGTCTCGTTGCCGATCGGTGTCTGGCGTGGTGTCGCATGGCGCATTGCCGTGCCCCGCGTGGCAGCGCGCCACACGGCGAAGCGTTTGCGTAGCACAGCCTCCGCGTCTCTGAGCAGGCCCGGGAATAGGTAGCGCGCGGTGAGGGTGATGGACGCCACGAGCAAACCAGTGGCACGCCCGATGATACTCATCGGCGCTGCTCCTCCATAGCCTGCGTCGGGAAGCCCAAGTTGCGGGGCGCAAGCATCACGTTGCAGCGAACCATCACCTGCCCTTCCCGCGGCACGTGCCCCCGCCGTTGCAATCGATGCTCTGACCGAGGCGAAAGTCCTCCGGGTGGCACTTCGCAAGTGCTGGCTTGCTCTCTCCGGGTGACGGTAAAGCGCCCCGGCACATCAAACGCATCGGAGTACGAATCCGGGTCGGACGACGATCCGAAGCAAATCTGTGATTGGAACCTGATGCTGGCCGGACGTCGAGCTTCCGCCGAGCCGGCAGCTATCTGCTGCACAATGCGTAAATGCATCGTAGACGCTGGCAGGCAGCATGTAAATGTGCAAAGGCAGCGATAGCGGCGCGGTCTGAGAGAGACCCGGTGAGCACATCCAATGAAGGAATCGAGGCGCGCGCCTTCGCTCGGTTGTGCGCGTTCCAGCTGCAGCATGCCGTGTGCGTGGTTAGATCACGACTCCCCCGTTGGGGCTGATCACTTGGCCTACCAGGTAATGATCGCCGGCCAGGTAGGTTACGGTCGATGCGTATTCCTGCATCGTGCCCAGGCGTCCAGCCGGGACGACCTGCCAGAACTGGTTGCGCTTTTCCTCACCCGCGGTCTCGAAATATCCCGTAAATTCTGGAGTTGCCACACCACCTGGAGCCATGGCATTGACAAAGACATTGGCGCCGGCTACTTCGGCAGCAACCGACTTGGTGAAGGCGACTACCGCGCCTTTGGACGCGCAGTAGTTCGGGCTGTGCACGCTCATCGCCGAGATAGCGGCAATCGATGCGATGTTGATGATCTTGCCGTCGCGCTGGGGTTCCATCAGCCTGAGCGCTCCGCGAGTGCAATAGAACAAGCCGTGCACATTGACGTCCCAGTAACGATGCCAATCTTCGTCGCTCATCTGGCTGGTAAAGCCCAGCGACTGACGCGGCACCGGGGAGGTGATATAGGCGTAGTGCTTGTTGCGGCGCTCGGTGTCGATCGGCCGGTTCGGCACGAGCGCAGCGTTATTGACCAGGATGTGCAACGTGCCGAAGCGTTCGACGGTAGCGGCGAACATGTTGTCGACTTCATTGCTCGAAGACACGTCGCAGCGCAGCGCCAGGCACTGTGCGCCGGCCGCTTCCACCGCCACGCGCGTTTGCTCGAGAGCGCGCATATCGATGTCACAGATCACGACGTGCGCACCCGCCATGGCGAGGTCGATCGCAATAGCGCCACCCACGCCGCGACCGGCGCCAGTGACCAGGGCGACTCGTCCCTCCAGATTTTTCCTTTGATTCTGCGTCATGATTCCTTACCTTGTCGTTTGCAGGGGTTGCATGTCGATGGCCGGCGGCTTGCACGAGGCGCGCGCGGCCAGCGCGAAGAACATTGCCGAAGCGATAGCCAGCACATCCGTGGTCAGCAGTACGCGTGTCAGAGGCACAGTGGTGCCATTTGCGATGAGATAGTCTGTCGCTGCGCCCACGGCCACGGTGCCAATGGCGATCGCGAAGACGTTGATGCACAGCATCGTGAAGCCGGAGATCGTCGAGCGCATTTTCTGCGGCGCCATGTTCGTGATAGCCGCATTTGCCGGCCCGTAAAGTGCCAGCGGCAGGAAGAAGCCCACGCACATGCCGATGTAGAACAGTGCAGAGCCGGCATGGGCGAAACGATAGGCGATGATGAACGGTGCGCAGATGGCGACGAGCAGTGTCATGAACGTGGCATGTCCGCCAGGTAGCATGCGCGCCATGCGGTCGCTGAGGACGCCACCCACCACCGATCCGAGCGTGCCGAACAGCAGTTGCAGCACGCCGATGCGAGTGGCGATGCCGGCGGCATCCACGCCGCGCTCATTCACCATCCACAGTTGCGTAAAAGAGAGGCTGGCGAAAGCGATGTGCGTCAGCACGAAGCCAACAATGGTGAAGCGAAGCGCACGATGCCCCCTGATCAGTCGAAGTACTGCGAGCCCTTGTTGCAGGGCGGGCGCGCCCTGTTCCTGCGGCGCGAGCTGGCCGCGATCTTCCTTCAGCAACGCCAGCGGTACGGCGATGGCGACGCCGATCACGCCCAAGGCATAGAAGGTCGTGCGCCAGCCGTGCCCGGCACCAATGGTGCCGGCCAGCAAGAAGCTGCAGCCGATGCCCAGGGGGATGCCCATGAAGAACAAGCCCATCGCCGTGCCGCGCCGCTTCTCGGAGAACAGCTCGGCCAGCAAGCCCACCGCGGCCGGCACCAGAGCCGCCTCGCCGCTGGCGACAAAGAAGCGCGCGATTGCCATTTGCTCGAAGGTCTGTGCATGGCCAGAAGCCCAGGTGCATGCGCTCCAGATCAGCACGCCGGCCGCGATGATCCGCGTTCGGCTGAAGCGATCCGCGAGCATACCCATCAACATCGCCATGACGCCGAAGCTCAGCACCCAGACCGCGCCGACCAGGAATCCATATTGCGCATTGTTGATCGCCAGATCCTTGATGATTTGCGGCGAGAATCCCAGCAGCATGTTGCGATCGATGTGGGCAAGCAGGTGGATCGTCAACAACGCTGCCAGAACGGCAGAGGGGCTTTTTTTCCAGAACATCAGATGTCTCCAGACCGCAGGATCATTTGTCGCGGGCCGGACGGAATACGGTACGCTGCCGCAGTCCGTCCGGAACTTCCCGGCTTACGCTACCTTGCGCACAGGGACGCCGCGTTGCGCCGGCGCACGGTTGGGCACCATGCCCAAGGCTTTCAGCGTCTCCTCGGTGGATTTCCAGTGGGTGCCGATCTGGTAGATGCGACGCGCATCCTCGCCGGTGGCGATGTCGCGGTTGAGCTCACGCGCAATGCGCACCATCTTCTCGATCTGCTGCACTGAGGTCGCGCGTTTGCCGTCCGGGCCGAATAGCGTGTCCTCGATGCCGACGCGCACATGCAGGCCCAACGCGATGGCCATGGTGTTCATTGGCACCACGTTGCGATTCAGGGTTTCCAGCGTTAGCACGGCACCATCTGGCGTGCGTCGGGCGAACTCGATCATGTCGGCCGGGTGCAGGCCGGCTGCGCCGCCGCCGATTGCCACATAGTTCAAATTCAGCGGTCCGGTGTAAACGCCCTTGCGGATCAGGCGCTCGACCGTCTCCAGTTGCGGCAGGTTGCCGAACATGAATTGCGGCTGGATGCCGTTGGCCACCAGGCGCTTGATGTGCTCGACGTGCCACGACGGATTGGACGGCACGATCATGTCGCGGTAGGCTGCCTGGAGCGCCGGGCTGGTGAGCGAGGTGCCGGCGATGTCGGCCTCGGTCATCAACTCCATCACATTCATCTGGCTGGTGTTGATCGCGACCGTCACCTGGTCTGGACGGGGATCCAGTTCAGCCAACATGTGACGCGTGTCGTCATTCATCCACTTGGCCGCCTGGCCCTCGTTCTCGGGCGCGAAGGAAATCGAGCCACCGACCTGCAGCACCATCTTGGGCACAGCTTCACGCAGGCGGGCGAGCATCTCATTGAAATTGGACAGGCGCTTGCTGCCCTTGCCGTCAGCCTCGCGCACATGCACGTGGAGCACCGTAGCGCCGGCGTTGTAGCAGTCGACCGCCTTCTGGATCTGCTCGTCCATCGTGACCGGAATATCGTCCGAGTCGCTGGGAATCCATTGCGGCCCATAGGGCGCAACCTGAATCACGAGTTTTTCCTGGTTTTCGGGCAGCAGGGAGTCGTCTAGGAAATGCATGGCTTGTCGTCCTCGATGAAGTTCGTGGGTGAAGGGATTAGGGATTGGAGATTGGGGATTGGTACTCAGGCGGCAGCCCGGGTGCTGGTCGTCCTGGCCTGCTCGATGGCTGCCAGTTCCTCCAGAAGAATCGGTGCACCCAGGCTGCTGGTATGGATGCCAAGCACACTTACCGCCTGCAGCACGGCAGCAATCTCTGCCCTGGTGGCGCCCAGGTCGAGGGCCTTGCGGATGTGACGGCGCGTGCCCGGTGCATACATATGGGTGCAGGACGCGTCCACCGCGATGGCGATGAATTCGAGCACCTTCGGCTCCAGCACGCCCGACATCACCGTGTGCGCGCCCATTGCCATGAATTTCTCTGTCCAGGCGGGATCCAGTTCCGCAATGGGATCCCAGGCCGGATTCCAGTGACCGGTCGCGCGCAGTTGATCGCAGACCGGGGTAGCGGTGCCGCTCGTCTTATCGCTCATTACTCGTCTCCTTGGCTGTCTCGAATTGCGCGCCGCCTATGCGCGCCTCGTGTATCTGGAGGCAAGTATCGGATACGGGAGGATTGCCAATTTGACATTCCGGGAGTTTGAGTTTACATATTGGGTAGTCCGGGAAAACCTTATGGCCTACTTAGTTCGCAGTGCCGCCCTGACCGACTACGTCAAGGTGGCGCGAGCCTTTGGTATTGATCCTTATCGGCACTTGCGTGATGCCGGAATTGACCGGTCTGCGTTATTGGCCCCGGACACCATGATTCCAGCCGAGGCGGTGGGGCGCCTGCTGGAGACGTCGGCCGAGGCCGCGGGCATCCAGGATCTTGGCCTGCGCATGGCGGAGACCCGCCAACTCTCCAACCTTGGGCCGCTGGGTTTTGTGATGCAGGAGCAGCCCACGCTTCGCAAGGCGCTCGACTCGGCGTCGCACTATCTGCGGCTGCAGAACGAAGCGCTCCACATGCGCATCGAGGAAACGGAGGGCATTGTCATCATCCGGGAGGACATGCTTGGCGGCTACGCCGGCTCCATGCGGCAGGCGATGCAATTGGTGCTGGGCGTCGTGCACAGGACGCTGAGCACGCTTCTTGGCGCCACGTGGAGGCCTCGTACCATCTGCTTCACACATGCTGCTCCCGCCAGCCTCGCCATGTACGCGCGGGTGTTTGGGGCCCCGGTTCTGTTCAAGCAGGATTTTGATGGTCTCGTGTGCCAGGTGTCCGATCTTGAAGTCGCGATCCCGGCCTACGATCCGGTCATGGCGCTGCAGGTGCGCCGGTACCTGGATGCGATGCTGGCTCAGTCCAATGCGACGATGTCCGACAAGGTAAGGAAGCTCATCATCACGCTGCTTCCATCGGGCACCTGCTCCGTGGGTCGCGTCGCGCAGCATCTGGGGGTCGATCGCAGGACCGTATATAGTCGCCTCGCGCATCACGGCGAAAGCTATCTGTCGATTGTCGACGGTGTGCGGGAGGACTTGGTGAAGCGGTATATCGATAGCGACGATCGGCCGCTGTCGGAAGTCGCGACGCTGGTGGGATTTTCATCATTGAGCGCATTTTCCCGCTGGTTTGGGGGCCGTTTCGGGTGTAGCGTTTCGAAGTGGCGGAGCACAAGGGGTAATGCGGTGGCACCCCAAGATTCAGGCGCAAATGCGGCATATGGCCAGGGAAGCGCTGCGGCAGCCGGGGACTATGGCGGCGTGCTTAGCGTCCTGACCCCCTCCGATCTTCCTGCCGATCCCGACGCGGTACGCGCCATCGCGCTGGAGCAGAACCGGCTGGCGCGCGCACTGTGGGAGCAGATCGAGAGCTTGAAGCACCAGGTCGCGCAGCTTGACCGTGCGCAGTCTGGCGCCAATTCCGAGCGCCTGCCGGGGCAGGCCGAACTCCTTGCAGCGCCGCGGGACCTGCCGCCGCCACCGGTGGCACCCAAGGTCAAGAGGGCAAGTCACAGCCGCAAGATCCAACGATCCTGATCGCAATCAGGGAGGCCCTAAAAAGAAGCTCGCGATCGATGACCAGAATCGAAATAATCCCGCCGAGGCACACTCGCCGCAGGTATTGTCCGAAGGTCATGTCGATCGTGTCGCCGACGAGGAAAGGCGGTAGCCACAAATCCAGGACGGACTGACACACGGCCAGGCAGCAAAGGGGGGCGCGGCTGAACTTTGGTCCACTATCGGCCCGGCGTTTACGGTCCAGCCTGAAGCAATCTGCTCCCTTGAATCCCGCCCATGAATGCCGAAGCGGTTTCGGCCGTTATCCCAGCGGGGCAACAGGTCAGTTCCAGATGGGATTCTCCTTCTGCATCTGTTCCTTAGTCTTCGCCTGCCAGTACGCACCGATTTGACGTTCTGTTACGTAACCCCGCTTCCTGGCATCGATCTTGTCAAAGCGCTTGTACACCTCCGGCATACCCGCCTTGGCTTCTTCGCGGGTCAGTTTCCCGTCATGGTCGACGTCCGCCGCCTTGAAACGCTCGGCAATCAGGGCCTTAGCTTCAGCGGCGGTCGACGGCATTTTCGGAATCTGGGTTGATTCTGGTCCTTGTTGGCCTTTCGATTCCTGCATCTGCTGCGCGCTCGCACCGGTAAAAGCGAGCGCCATCGCAGCTAAACCAACAGCAGACAATTTACGCACGGTCATTTCCGTCTCCTCGAGCATTCGTGGTTCCACATTGTCTTCTTGCGAAAAATTCTTCGCCAAATAAAATTCCCTGCAAGCCAATGCCCACAGGGGATTTTAGGCAGTCAAGCCCCGCTTACCAACACCTTTGTGTAACGGGAAGGGCATTGCCACAAGGTATGCTTGTTGTGCACTGCAACCGCAGATGGTCTCCGTTGGCCCCGTGCGGACATCCGCATCAATAGCAACAACGGAAGGAGAATGCAGAGATGATGCTTACATCCAGCAAATTGCCTGCATGGACGATCGTTGCGCCGTGTGTCGCATTGGTCACGCTGGCTGCCGGCGCATTGCTGTCCGGCCAAGGCTGGCTGATCGCGCTGATGGGCATCGCACTAGCCGGCTCGGTCTTTGCGAGCGTTCATCACGCCGAAGTCGTTGCCCACAAGGTCGGCGAGCCGTTCGGTACGTTGGTGTTGGCCCTTGCCATCACGGTCATCGAAGTGGCGCTGATCGTCTCGGTCATGCTCTCGTCCGGCCCGGAAAATGCCGGCCTTGCGCGCGACACCGTGTTTGCGGCCGTGATGATCATCTGCAACGGCATCGTCGGGCTGTGCCTGTTCGTAGGCGGCCTGCATCATCGCGAACAGGCCTTCCAGGCGCCGGGCGCCAACGCGGCCATGGCCGTGCTGGCCGCGCTGCTGGTGCTGACAATGGTGTTGCCGAGCTACACGAGCTCCACGCCAGGGCCGATGCTGACGCCCGCGCAACTGGGCTTTTCAGGCGTGATGTCGCTGGTGCTGTACGGATGCTTCGTCTTCGTGCAGACGGTACGCCACCGCGACTACTTCCTGGTGGAAGGAAGCTCGGATGAAAACGACCACCTCCCGCCGCCGCCTGCGCGCGTGGCGCTGGCAAGTGGCGTGCTGCTGATTGTCTGTCTGGTGGTAGTTGTGGGGCTCGCCAAGTTGCTGTCACCTTCGGTGGAGAACGCCATACTTTCCGCAGGCGCTCCGGCGGCCGTGGTTGGTATCGTGATTGCCGCGCTCGTGCTGCTGCCCGAATGCCTGGCGGCATTGCGCGCGGCGCGCGGCGATCGCATCCAGACAAGCCTGAACCTGGCACTGGGCTCAGCACTAGCCAGTATCGGCCTGACGATTCCGACGGTCGCCGCTGTCTTCATCTGGACCGGCCAGCCGCTTGCACTGGGGCTCGGTGGCAAGGATATGGTATTGCTATTTCTGACGCTGATCGTGCTGACGCTGACCCTCGGCATGGGCCGTTCTACCATCCTGCAAGGCGTGGTTCACCTCGTGATCTTTGCCGCCTACTTGTTCATGTCAGTTATTCCATGAGGGCAAACTCGGCGCACCGCTTCCACGATTCCAAGGACTGCGGTGGACGCCTTTGCGACACCCTCTGAAGGGCGAGGTTTGCCGCGCAAGCCGATCAATACCACCCAGTTTGAGTCGCGCCACCTCCAGCATGACTGCACGCCCTCTGGTCCGCGTGACGTCTGCAGCGACGGCCGCCACATCCACACCCTCACCGGCCAGGAGGGACTTTGCCGTGCGCAGGCCTTCTTCCTGGCGCGCGGCAAGCAGTACGCGCGCGCCCAACTTCCCCAACGCCCTTGCGAGAGCCAATCCGATACCACTAGAGCCGCCGGTGATCAGCACGCGTTTGTTCGCGATGTCCATTTGCTTTCCTGTTCGTTGTCCGCGTTACAGCACGACCCGGCCACCTGGAGTCCTACAACAGGAAGTTTTGCCGACGGATGCTGCTTTGTGGGGTGACAGTAACGGAACCGCGGTGAATGCAGAAGCCGGGTCGTGGGCATATAAGTCATGCCCACCTGGAATGGGCTCAGCGCATAGCGGCGCTAAAACCACGCCGTACAGCGCGCGAAGAGTCAACCAGCGAAGAGCTGATGCAAGGACTGGACCGCCGCGGCGCCTTCCCCTACGGCGGCGGCGACCCGCTTGACGGAGCCGCTTCTTACGTCGCCAACAGCAAACACACCGGGCAGACTGGTTTCCATTGGCAGCGGTGAGCGCTCGTGCGCCCAACGCACCTGTGGTACTTGCGCCCCGGTAAGGACAAAAAGCTTGTCATCAAGGGCGACACAGCCGTCAAGCCATTCAGTACACGGCTCAGCCCCGAGAAAAAGGAAAACGTGGCCTATTTCGTAGGTGCGAAGTTGGTCGTTGCCGTGCCGACACTGGACCGCTTCCAGCTTCCCTTGACCGATCAACTCGCGGATCTCGGTTTCAACATGAAGAGTGATATTTGGCGCGGCATTGATGCGCTGAATCAAATAGTGAGACATACTCGCCGCGAGTCCCGCAGAACGAACCAGGATATGCACATGCCGTGCGTGCTCGGAGAGAAAGACAGCGGCCTGGCCTGCGGAATTCCCTCCTCCGACAACAATGACTTCCTCGCCCGCGCAATAGGTAGCCTCCATAAATGAGGCGTTGTAATAGACGCCCCTGCCTTCGTAGTCTGCGAGGTTGATTAGTTCCGGCTTCCTGTAGTGTGCGCCCGTTGCGATTACCACTGCACGTGCCGTCACACGTTCTCCATTGTCGACTTCGAGGACAAACTCGCTCCCGCCCTGTCGGAGCGCAGTCACTGCCACCGGCACCGCGACTTCCACGCCGAACTTTCTTGATTGCGCCAGCCCCCGACCCGCAAGAGCGCGCCCCGAGATGCCCGTTGGAAAGCCAAAGTAATTCTCGATCTTCGAACTTGTTCCCGCTTGTCCCCCCGGAGCGGTGGAATCAAATACAACTGACTGAAGTCCCTCAGAGGCCCCATAAACTGCTGCCGCGAGACCTGCGGGCCCGGCTCCGACGACCGCGAGATCAAAGCGTCTGCCGCTTAGAGACTCCGGGCTCATCCCGATCGCGTCAGCAAGGGCTCGGTTTGTCGGGTGGCACATGACCTCGGCCTTCGGGGTGACGACCGCCGGCAAATCTTCTGGCGTGATACGGAACCGCTCCATTAGCGTTCGCGCCTCGACTTGCTTGTCGGCGTCCAGGTACAGCGCTGGATAGCTGTTGCGAGAGAGAAACTCTCTGAGCCGCAACGCGCCTGCGGAATGCCGCGAGGCGATGACGATCACGCCCCCAGACGCCTCATCTTCGATGAACGATACCCGACGAAGAATGAACGCCCGCATGATGATTTCGCTAAGGTCGGCCTCTGAGATCACAAGCTCGCGCATACCCTCCGGCTCTATTACCAGCAGTTCCGAATCTGTTTCTACACGAACGGTAGCTACGGCTCCGCGCCCAACTAGAGAGCCGATATCTCCGGTGAACATGCCCGGGCCGCGTGTCCCCAAACTGCGTGATTCGAGGGCGTTGCAACGCTCAACTTCAAGGGAACCGGTCACGACGACATACGTGGATATATTCCTATCGCCCTGGTGAAAAAGGACCTGCCCCGCGGGAAATCTGCGCACAGTGCCGTACCGATGCATCCGGTCGATCTGCGTCGGCGTCAGGACCGGAAATCTCTGGTTTCTCCTATCGTCCCCAGAACGGACGTTTTCTGTTGAGGCGTCCATGACGTCACTCCATCCAAGATACTTGCGCAAGGCTGTACCGCTTTACACTGTAGCAAGGCGGGGGTGTCGCGACTATATTCGCCGTGCCTTAATCTCTGTATCGCGGGCGCCACATACAAAGGGGTCGATATTCCACTGGGGAATGACTGTTATTCAGTCCGCCGGTCTTGTTGACCGAAGCACGTGCGCGGAAGATTCGTGGGCCAGTTCCAAGTTGAAGAAGGACTCCCATGAAGACACGTACTTTCCTAATCACAGGCGCCAGCAAAGGGATCGGCCGCTCTTTGGCCGATCGTCTTGCTCGCCGAGGCCACCAGGTAGTTGGCCTGGCTCGGAGCTCGGATGCATCGTTTCCCGGCAACTTGGTTTCCGTCGACTTGTCGGACTTGCAACAGACCGAGGCTGCGCTCAGCGAGCTTAGAGGTACTTTCAAATTCGACGGGCTTGTGAACAACGTGGGACTGGTCAAACCACAGCGAATCGGCGAGGTGCAAATAGAAGACCTCGACGCCGTCCTTGGCGCCAACCTCCATCCAGCGGTTCAGGCCATGCAGGCTCTTTTGCCGGGCATGCGTGAGACAGGCTGGGGGCGTGTCGTCAACATTTCGAGTCTGACGGTCTTGGGCGCGTTCGAACGGACAGCATACGCCGCAGCAAAAGCGGCCCTAATAAGCTTCTCGAGGTCTTGGGCACTAGAACTCGCAACCACAGGGATTACTGTTAACACCGTTGCCCCAGGGCCAACGGAAACGGAGTTGTTCCGGAAGAACAGCCCGCCGGGAAGTGTTGGGGAGAAGCGATTTCTTTCTAGTGTGCCGATGAATCGCTTCGGCAAACCCGATGAGATCGCGGCAGCCATCGAGTTCCTGTTGTCAGAAGACGCTGCGTTCATCACAGGTCAGACGCTTTTCGTCGACGGCGGAGCGTCGGTCGGAAGGTCGCAGGTCTAGGGCCGTCAGTGCAAGCTCGCCCGCTTCGGTGTCGGCGACACAGTCACTGCGCAGCGCCGGATTGCTTCTTCCGGCGCCGCGAGGGAACGTCCCGCTCACCTACTCCGTTGGCTCGTCCCCGGCTGCAATCGACTCGTCTACAGGAAGACCGTCATCTTCTGCCCGCTCATCCGAATGCGACTGAGTCCCGATAGTTCGCCGCCACTGGGCGGGAGTCATGCCCAGCAGCTCTGTAAATGCTCGCCGGAATGCGGCGACAGATTGATATCCGACGGCTTCTGCAACCGCCTCCGTCTTCGTAATGGGATTCTTTAGAGCGTTTGCCGCCAAACTCATTCGAACGGCGAGTAGTAAGTCATGGGCGGTGCGTCCGAAACTTTGCTGGAACTGCCGCATGAACGTCGCGCGCGACATGTTGCAGCGCTGCGCGAGCTCGGGCACCGTCCACGGAAACGCAGGCTCGTTGAAGATCGCGGAAATCGCTGGCGCTAACCGCGGATGCCCTGCCAAGCCCAGAAGACCAGTAGGTGGTTGGTCCGATTCGCTCGCTAAACGCATGCTCAGCGCAAACAACATCGTCGACAGCGCGTTAAGCATCGCATGTCCGCCTAGGCGCAATACTGTTAACAAATTCGAATTTGTGTTAACTTTCAAGCCTCTGCAACAACAAGAAGAGCTTGAAGGAT
>NZ_JBIUHC010000121.1:0-31006 GCF_044627735.1 Cupriavidus sp. CuC1
AGCGTCTGCACCGCAGAGGCCGGTGGGATGGCGGCGGGGTCGATCACCGGCGCCACCACGGCGGAAGCGGCCGTGGCGGACGCGCCGGCGCGGGCTGCCACCCGCGCTGCCGGCACGCTGGCGCCTTCGCTGGTGGCGGCGGCTTCGCTGGCGCCCATGACGGTGGCGCTGGCGATGCTGGCGGTGTGGCCGGTGGTAAACACGCTGGGCGTATCCACTGGAGGCTTGCCGCCGGCGCGTTCGGACGCGGGCGGGGCGATGTTCGCCAGTTCCTCCGGCCACTTGCCGGTCAGATAGTAGTCCATCACCTTGCGCGCGATCGGCGCGGCCACGGCGCCGCCGAAGCCGGCGTTCTCCACGATCATCGCCAAGGCGATCTTGGGATTGTCGGCGGGTGCGAATGCGGTATAGAGCGCGTGGTCGCGCTTGCGCTCGTCCAGCGCGTGGTGGTTGTACTTCTCGTTCTTGCCCATGGTGAAGGTCTGGGCAGTGCCGGTCTTGCCGGCGGACTCATAGGCGGCGCCGGCGAACGCGCGGGCGGCCGTGCCCGAGTGCGTCACGCCCACCATGGCGCGCTTGATCACGTCGATATCCGACTGCTTGAGCGGCAGGCGGTAGCTTTCCTTGGGCACGGTGAGCTCGCGCTCGCGGCTGACCGAATCCTCCACCGCCTTGACCAGGTGGGGCTTCATCGCGATGCCGTTGTTGACCAGGATGGAGGTGGCGTTGGCCAGCTGCAGGATGGTGAAGCTGTTGTAGCCCTGGCCGATCCCCAGCGAGATGGTTTCGCCGTCATACCACTTCTGCTGCTCGGGCTTGCGGTAGGCGCGGCGCTTCCAGTCGGTGGAGGGCAGGATGCCGCGGCTCTCGCCTTCGATGTCGATGCCGGTGACCTGGCCGAAGCCCAGCGGCTTCATGAAGTCGTGGATGGCGTTGACGCCCATGTCGCGCGCCAGCATGTAGTAATAGGTGTCGCACGACTGAATGATGGAGGCGTTCATGTCCACCCAGCCGTGGCCGCCCGGCTTGTCGTCGCGGAAGGTATGGTTGCCGAGCGTGAACGAGCCCGGATCGTGGAAGCCCCACGCCGCGGTGCGCTTGCCGGTGGTGAGTGCCGCCAGCGCCATGAACGGCTTGTAGGTGGAGCCGGGCGGGTAGGTGCCGCGCAGCGGGCGGTTCAGGAGCGGCTTGTCGGGCGAGCCGTTGAGCTCGTTCCAGGTATTGGTGTCGATGCCTTCGACGAACAGGTTGGGGTCGTAGGTCGGCTTGGAGACAAAGGCCAGGATGTCGCCGGTGGCCGGCTCGATCGCCACCAGCGCGCCGCGCTTGTCGCCGAAGAGCGCCTCGGCAAGTTGCTGCAGGCGGATGTCGAGCGACAGGATCAGGTTGTTGCCGGGCGTGGCGGGGGAGGTGGACAGCGTGCGGATGGGGCGTCCGCCTGCGCTCACTTCCACTTCCTCGAAACCGGTCAGGCCGTGCAGCTCGGTCTCGTAGCTTTGCTCGATGCCGATCTTGCCGATGTAGTTGGAGCCCTTGTAGTTGTCGGCGTCCTTGCGCGGATCGTACTTGGCGCCTTCGGCGCTGTTGGCCTCGTCCATGGCCTCGATGCGTTCCTGGTCGCGCTGCGAGATGCGGCCCAGGTAGCCGATCACGTGCGAGGCGGACTCGCCCAACGGGTACTGGCGGAACAGCCGGGCGCGCACGTCCACGCCGGGAAAGCGGAAGCGCTGGGCGGAGAAACGCGCCACTTCTTCATCGGTGAGCTGGCTGCGGATCGGCAGGCTTTCGAAGCTGCGCGATTCTTCCATCAGGCGCTTGAAGCGGCGGCGGTCGCGCGGCTGGATGTCGATCAGCTGGGCCAGCTCTTCAATCGTGTTGTCGAGCGTGTCGGACAGCTTGGACGGCGTGATTTCCAGCGTGTAGGCGGAATAGTTGCGCGCCAGCACCACGCCGTTGCGGTCCATGATGATGCCGCGATTGGGCTCGATCGGCGCCACCGAGATACGGTTGTCCTCGGCCTTGGCCGAGTACTGGTCGTGCTTGTACCACTGCAGCCAGAGAAAGCGCGTGAACAGCAGGCCGAAGCAGATCACGGCGAACAGGCCCGCCGCCGCTACGCGGATGCGGAAGCGGCCGAGCTCCTGTTCGACATTGCGTATTTCGGTCATGGTACTGCGTCAGCCTTGCGGTTTGCCGCGCGCCCGGGTGGGGCGCGGCGGGACTCGGATGGAGGTAAAGCTCAGATCGGCCGGGTTTCGTCCACGTCGGCGCTGCGGCGCTGCGGCGCCAGCAGCATGCCGGTGGCCAGCGGCCATAGCAGCGCTTCGATGCCAGGCGCCAGCAGCAACTGCCAGCCGGGCAGCGGCGCGCCCATGGCCAGGCGGATCAGCACCGGCACCGCATGGGCGATGAACAGCAGCGGCAGCACGTGCAGCGCCTGGGTATAGACCGTGAACCACAGCACGCGGCGATGGATGGTGATGGCGAAGTACGCCAGCAGCGAGTACGCCATGGCGTGCTCGCCCAGCAGGCGCGCATCATGCACGTCCATCAGCAGGCCGAGCGCGAAGGCCACGCCCATCCCGACCTTGCGCGGCTGGTGGATGTTCCAGAACACCAGCACCAGCGCCACCACGTCGGGCACCCACAGCGTGGTGCCCCAGGGCATCAGGTTGAACAGGAAGGCCAGCACGAAACTCAGCGCGATAAACGCGGGGTTGACCGGGCGCAGCAGGTATTGGGGATTGGTCAACGCTTGGGCTCCTTGGCGGGGGCGGGCTTGTCCGCGGGCTTTTCGGCCGGCCGCTCTCCTGAGCGTTCGGCATCCCGGACACCCGGGCGGTCCGCCCTGACGCTGCGCGCTTCCTTGGCGTCGCGCGGGCCGTCGATGGACTCGCGCGGCGGCAGTTGCGCTTCGTAGCGGATCACCAGCAACTGGCGGTGCGAACGCACGCCGGCCACCGGTTCGCAGTACACGCGCGAGAAGGCGGTGTCGGCCTTGCGCTCGATCTGCACGATCTTGGCCACCGGCAGGCCCGGCGGGTAGGTGCCGTCCAGGCCGGAGGTGACCAGCAGGTCGCCCTGTTGCAGGTCGGCCGAGGCGGCCATGAAGCGCAGGTCGAGCAGCCCGGCGCGGGCGCCGCCAAAGGCCACGCTGCGCAAGCCGTTGCGCACCACCTGCACGGGAATGGCCTGCTCCTTGTCGGTCAGCAGCGTGACTTCCGACTGGAACGGCGAAACGCGCGTGATCTGGCCGATCACGCCGCGTTCGTCGATCACGGGGTAGCCCGCGCGCAGGCCATGCTGGCTGCCACGGTCGATCACGATGCGCTGGCTGTAGGGGTCGCGGGCGTCGTACAGGATCTCGGCCGCCGTCACGGGCGTGGCCGATTGCTGCACCAGGCCAAGCAGCTTGCGCAGCTGGCTGTTCTCGGCCTCGAGCTGGGACTGGCGCACCGAGCCCTCGGCCTCGGTCACCATGCGGCGCCTGAGCTCGCGGTTCTCGCTGGCCAGAGCGGCGGAAGACTGGGCGTAGTCGAAGGTGGCGCGCAGCGCGTCGCGTGGCACCAGCACCGTGCGCTCCACCGGCATCAGCACGGTGGCGGCAACCTGGCGCACCACGCGCAAGGCGTCAAAGCGCGCATCGACGATGAGCAGCGCCAGCGCGATCGTCACGTAGAAGACGAGACGCGCAACGGCGGAAGTGCCCTGCTTGAAGAGCGGCGGCGGAGTGTAATCCATTTACCCGTGCGCTGGCAGAAAGGTCCCACGGTCCCGCAGGCACGACCGCGCCGCGGCACGCCAGCCGGGGAGGCTGGGGTGTGCCGGCGCGGTGTGGTGCACGGGGGCGGGCCGGGTCGGGAGGGTGGCGAGGCAAGGCGCGGCCCCGACCAGGTAGTCCGGCAGGCCGCGTCGCGCCACGAGCGATTCCTCTGCTTACGTATTATTCGTAGGAGAAGATGCTGCCGAGCTTGTCCATGCGTTCGAGCGCCATGCCGGAGCCGCGCACCACGCAGGTCAGCGGGTCTTCGGCGACCAGCACCGGCAGGCCGGTTTCCTCGGCCAGCAGGCGATCCAGGTCGCGCAGCAGCGCGCCGCCGCCGGTCAGCATCATGCCGCGCTCGGCGATGTCCGCGCCGAGCTCCGGCGGGGTCTGTTCCAGCGCGATCTTGACGGCCGACACGATCTGGTTGAGCGGATCGGTCAGGGCTTCCAGGATTTCGTTGGACGACACCGTGAAGGCGCGCGGGATGCCTTCGGACAGGTTGCGGCCCTTGACTTCCATTTCACGGACTTCGGAGCCGGGGAAGGCCGAACCGATGGCCTTCTTGATGGCTTCGGCGGTCTGCTCGCCGATCAGCATGCCGTAGTTGCGGCGGATGTAGTTGACGATGGCTTCGTCGAACTTGTCGCCACCCACGCGCACCGATCCCTTGTAGACCATGCCGCCCAGCGAGATGATGCCCACCTCGGTGGTGCCGCCGCCGATGTCCACCACCATCGAGCCCGACGGCTCCGACACGGGCAGGCCGGCGCCGATCGCGGCCGACATCGGCTCCTCGATCAGGTACACCTGGCTGGCGCCGGCGCCCAGCGCCGATTCGCGGATGGCGCGGCGCTCGACCTGGGTCGAGCCGCAGGGCACGCAGATGATGATGCGCGGCGAGGGGCGCAGCAGCTTGGTGTCGTGCACCATCTTGATGAACTGCTTGAGCATCTGCTCGGTGACCGTGAAGTCGGCGATCACGCCGTCTTTCATCGGGCGGATCGCTTCGATGTTGCCCGGCACCTTGCCCAGCATCTGCTTGGCTTCCTTGCCCACCGCCTGGATCGTCTTCTTGGCGTTGGGTCCGCCTTCCTGGCGGATGGCGACCACGGACGGCTCGTCAAGGACGATGCCCTTGTCACGCATATAGATCAGGGTGTTGGCGGTGCCGAGGTCGATCGCGAGATCGTTGGAGAAGTAGCTGCGGAGAAATCCGAACATCAGGAATCCTGTTTTCTGGTGGTTCGCGAGTATGCGAAGTGGCCGGCGCCGCTGCGGGGCCAGCCACGATATTCATAGCGACGGGTAGTATTAAGGCCCCCGGTCGTCCGGTGGGGCCGGCGCCGTTGCCAGTTCGCGTTGTCATACGCTGCGAACTGCCAGGGCCGGGGCCGCCAACCAAGGCCGCTTTGCCGGGTGGCGAAAACGGCCTCTACGGGAACCTTTGATTAGACCACGCGCGAAAGTTCGGTGGAACGGCGCCGCAATTACAAATTAATTGCTGGCGGGGGCGGCCTAATCGGAGGAACCTGTCTCTCATCATCCCTTGTGTGCCTTCAACCCCGCACCGGCGCCGGCCGGTCCGGCAACGCGGCCAGCGCTGGCTGGCCCGGGTGCCCGGAGTACGCCCCCCGCCGGTGTGTCCCGCCGGCGTGTCCCGCTGGGGTGCCCTAAAAGGCTCCGGGGGAGGCGGTTCTGCACCAATGTGACGAAGGCGCGGCCAAAGGATGGCAACGCGCAATGATACCTTATAATTCCCCCTGTTTCGGGGGCTTCTTCCTCGAAAAAACCTGTAACTTTGACGATTCCCGGGCGCTCCCGGCAGCACTTGCCCGGCCCGCCCCGGCCGCGCCCGCATCGCCTTTCGCACCGACCCCAAGCCATGGCTCTCGACCTATCCGACGTCAAGCGCATCGCCCACCTTGCCCGCATCGAAATCAACGATGACGAGGCCGGGCAGACGCTTGTGCAGCTCAATCAATTCTTCTCCCTGGTCGAACAGATGCAGGCGGTCGACACCACCGGCATCGTGCCGCTGGCCCACCCGCTGTCCGCGGTGCGCGAGATGTCGCAGCGGCTGCGCGACGACGTGGTCACCGAGCCCAGCCGCCGCGAGGACTACCAGCGGCCCGCCCCGGCCGTCGAAGGCGGCCTCTACCTGGTGCCCAAGGTCATCGAATAAAGGTCAAGCGCACCCCGGCCCTCGACCCAGCGGCTGCGCCGCGCCGCCCCAGGCTGCGCCGGCAGCCATCACCTGCCAAGCCAAACCGACCGACATGTCCTTTTCCGCATCTTCCGTGACCTCCCTGCGCGAGCTCTCCGACGCGCTGGCGGCACGCACCGTCTCCGCCGAAGAACTGGCGCGCGATTACCTGGCCCGCATCGAGCAGGCCGGCGCGCTCAACGCCTTTGTCGACGTCAACCCCGAACTCACCCTGGCCCAGGCCCGCGCCGCCGACGAGCGCCGCGCGCGCGGCGAAGCCGGCCCGCTGACCGGCGTGCCGATCGCCCACAAGGATGTGTTCGTCACCCGTGGCTGGCGCGCCACCGCGGGCTCGCGCATGCTTGCCAACTACGAAAGCCCGTTCGATGCGGCCGTGGTCGAGCGCCTGGCTGCCGCCGGCATGGTGACGCTGGGCAAGACCAACATGGACGAGTTCGCGATGGGCTCGTCCAACGAGAACTCGCACTTCGGCCCGGTCAAGAACCCGTGGGACGCCAGCCGCGTGCCGGGTGGCTCCTCGGGCGGCTCCGCCGCCGCCGTGGCCGCCGGCCTGGCCCCTGCCGCCACCGGCACTGACACTGGCGGCTCGATCCGCCAGCCGGCCTCGTTCTCCGGCATCACCGGCATCAAGCCCACCTACGGCCGCGTGTCGCGCTACGGCATGATCGCCTTCGCCTCCTCGCTCGACCAGGGCGGCCCGATGGCGCATACCGCCGAGGATTGCGCCATGCTGCTCGGCGGCATGGCCGGCTTCGACGAGCGCGACTCCACCAGCGTTGCGCCCGCCTTGGGCGGCGTCGATGAGGACTACACCCGCCTGCTGGGCCAGGCGCGCGTCGGCGCCAGCGCTGGCAAGCCGCTGTCCGGGCTGCGCATCGGCCTGCCCAAGGAGTATTTCGGCAAGGGCCTGGCTGCGGACGTGGAACAAGCCGTGCGCGCCGCGCTGGCCGAGTACGAAAAGCTGGGCGCCACGCTGGTCGAGGTGTCGTTGCCCAAGACCGAGCTGTCGATCCCCGTGTATTACGTGATCGCCCCGGCCGAGGCATCGTCCAACCTGTCGCGCTTTGACGGCGTGCGCTTTGGCCATCGCGCCGCCGAGTACCGCGACCTGATGGACATGTACAAGAAGACCCGCGCCGAAGGCTTCGGCCCCGAGGTCAAGCGCCGCATCATGGTGGGCGCCTATGTGCTGTCGCACGGCTACTACGACGCCTATTACCTGCAGGCGCAAAAAATCCGCCGCATCATCGCCGACGATTTCCAGCGCGCCTTCACCCAGTGCGACGTGATCATGGGCCCGGTGGCGCCCACGGTTGCGTGGAAGCTTGGCGAAAAGAGCGCCGACCCGGTGCAGATGTACCTGGCCGACATCTTCACGCTGTCGACCAGCCTGGCCGGCCTGCCCGGCATGAGCGTGCCCTGCGGGCTGGGCGAGGGCGGCATGCCGGTTGGCCTGCAACTGATCGGCAACTACTTTGGCGAGGCCGAGCTGCTGCAGACGGCGCACGCCTTCCAGCAGGCAACGGACTGGCATCTGCGCCGGCCCGCGCAGGCATGATCGCGCGGCGCTGGCTGGTCCGTCTCGCGCTCGGCATCGGGCTGGCTGCCGCCTTGGCGGCCTGCATCCCGCTGCCCCGTTTCGGCACCCGGCCGCCACCGATCGCCAGCCGCGACATCGACCTCGCCGGCGACTGCCGCCGCACCGAGGAAGACGGCTTTCGCGAGGATGCGCAAGTGCGCGTGGCGGACAACACCGTGCAGCAGCTGTCATGGAAGCTGTGGGTGGGCAAGCGCGGCTCGTGCAGCTTCAACCTGGCCGAATTCCGCCAGACGCAGAAGAAGCCGCATATCGAGCTGCGCGCCAATGACGGCAGCGCCTGCAAGCTGATGATCTGGCAGGATCCGCGCCGGGTCACGCTGGCGCACGCCAACTGCCAGGCGCGCTGCTCGCCGGGCATCTACGAAGAAGCCTGGCCGGTGATGTTCGAGCCTGGCGTCGGCGGCTGCGCGCAGACCCGATGAACCCGCTCAGCGCCATGTCCGGCCCAGCCCACCGTTGCATCGCCGCTAGCCTCAAGGCCTTCAGCCTGGGCGCGTGCGCCTTGCTGCTGGCAAGCCACGCCGTGCCCGCGCGGGCCTTGGTGCCGGCAGCTGGCGAACAAGCCATGCCGGCGGCGCAGACGGTGAGTTTCCCAGGCGCCGACGGCGGCAAGCCGCTCAGCGGCTACTGGTTCGTGCCGCAGCGCGGCGCGGCGGCCCCGGCCGTGCGGGTGGTCGTTGCGCTGCACGGCTGCGCTGGCCTGCACCGCAGTGGCGGCGCGGATGCGGCGGCGCTCCAGGGCCGCTATCGCGAGTACGTGCAGTGGCTGGCCGCGCGCGGCTACGCGGTGCTGCTGCCCGACAGTTTCGGCCCGCGCGGCAAGCCGGGGGGCATCTGCACCGAACGCCTGGACAGCCGCGACATCGACGACGCAACACGGCGCGGCGATGTGCTGGCGGCGCTGCAGTGGCTCGCGCGGCAGCCCGGCGTGGACACGGCGCACATCGTGCTGCTGGGTTGGTCCAACGGCGCGCAGGCGGTGCTCAGCGCCATCGACGCCAGCCGCGACTGGCCGGCGGGCGCACCGGCGATCGAGCGCGCCGTGGCTTTTTACCCGGGCTGCAAGAGCGCGGTGCAACGGCACGAGTACCGCCTGCGCACGCCCCTGCTGCTGCTGACCGGCGGCGCCGACGACTGGACCCCCGCCACCCGCTGCGCCATGCTGCGCGAGGCGGTCGCGGCGCGCCAGCCGGACGCGCGCTTTCGCCTGGAGATCTACCCCGGCGCGTATCACGGCTTTGACGGCACCGAGCCGCTGCGGGTGCGGCGCGATGTGCCCGACGGCTTGCGGCACGGCCAGGGCGTGACCGTGGGCGGCGACCCGATCGCGCGCGATGCGGCGCTGGCGCAACTGGATTCGTGGCTGGCCAGCCCGAATCCATGACAGAACACGTAGCAGTACATAGCCACACGTAGCAGACACGTAGCAAACACGTAGCAACATATACAGCACACGAACAGGAATACCGCCATGCAATGGGAAGTGGTGATCGGCCTCGAGACGCACACGCAGTTGTCGACGGCCTCCAAGATTTTTTCCGGTACCTCCACCGCCTTCGGCGCGGCGCCGAACACGCAAGCCTCGCCGGTTGACCTGGCGCTGCCCGGCGTGTTGCCGGTGCTCAACCGCGGCGCCGTCGAGTGCGCGATCCAGTTCGGCCTGGCGATCGGCGCGACCATCGCGCCGCGCAGCATCTTCGCGCGCAAGAATTATTTCTACCCCGACCTGCCCAAGGGCTACCAGATCAGCCAGTACGAGCTGCCGGTGGTGCAGGGCGGCAGCATCAGCATCCAGGTCGAAGGCAAGAAAGGCGAAACCTACGAGAAGACCGTGCAACTCACGCGCGCCCACCTCGAGGAAGACGCCGGCAAGTCGCTGCACGAAGATTTCGCCGGCATGACCGGCATCGACCTGAACCGCGCCGGCACGCCCCTGCTGGAGATCGTCACCGAGCCGGACATGCGCAGCGCCGCCGAAGCCGTGGCCTACGCCAAGGCCCTGCACGCGCTGGTGATGTGGCTGGGCATCTGCGACGGCAACATGCAGGAAGGCAGCTTCCGCTGCGACGCCAACGTGTCGGTGCGCCCCTACGGCAGCCCCAAGCTGGGCACGCGCCGCGAGATCAAGAACCTGAACTCGTTTCGCTTCCTGCAGCAGGCCATCGACTACGAAGTCCAGTGGCAGATCGCCGAGATCGAGGACGGCCGCGAGATCCAGCAGGCCACCGTGCTGTTCGACCCGGACACCGGCGAGACGCGCGCCATGCGCACCAAGGAAGACGCGCACGACTACCGCTACTTCCCCGACCCCGACCTGCTGCCGCTGGAGATCGACGCCGCCTGGATCGAGCGCGTCAGGTCCGGGCTGCCGGAGCTGCCGGTGGCCATGCAAGCGCGCCTGGTGTCGCAATACGGCCTGTCCGCCTACGACGCCAGCGTGCTGACCGCCTCCAAGTCGCTCGCCGGCTACTTCGAAGCCGTGGTCGCCGAGGCCGGCGCGGCCAACGCCAAGCCCGCCGCCAACTGGCTGATGGGCGACGTCTCCTCGCTGCTCAACCGCGAAGGCATCACCCTGGAAGCCGCACCCGTCAAGCCGGCGCAACTCGCCAAGCTGCTGGTGCGCATCGCCGACGGCACGGTGTCCAACAACACCGCCAAGAAGGATGTCTTCCCGGCCATGTGGGCGGGCGAGGAAGGCGGCGACGCCGACGCCATCATCGCGGCCAAGGGCCTCAAGCAGATGTCCGACTCGGGTGAGCTGGAGAAGATCATCGACGACGTATTGGCCGCCAACGCCAAGTCGGTCGAGGAATTCCGCGCCGGCAAGGAGAAGGCCTTCAACGCGCTGGTTGGCCAGGCCATGAAGGCCACCAAGGGGAAGGGGAATCCGGCACAGGTGAATGAGTTGCTGAAGAAGAAGTTGGGGGCGTAAAGGGGGGGGCGTAGGGGCTTTTGGGGGGCTTTCGCTGTTTTTTTGGGCGGCGTTGGTTTTTGGACCCAAGAGCCATACGACATCCCCCTGCGGGGGCTGCCGGTCACTCTTCTTTGCGCGGCAAAGAAGACTAACGAGAAGAAAGCCGCCCTGCCGGGGGCAGAGCAATAAGGCTTATGTGGGGCCGGTGGTTGCGTCGTACGGCCCTGAGTGTTGGCTGGCGTGTCTTACCGGCTCAAAGGGCATCGTAACTACATGACCCAATGGTCACGTGGTGGTGCCCCTGATCGCTTTGCGCGGTGAGCGTTCGGCCATCTGCCGTTCGCGGAGCGTCTGGCCACGATGCTGCCTGCCTTGCTGGTTTCGTGGTTTTGTCTCTGGCGGCGGGTGCCCGGCCATTTGATGCCCTGCCGTACCGGCGCTGCCGGCAACTTGTTATCAGCTCCCCGGTTTCGTGGTGGGCACCGTGGCCCGTCCGCGAGGGTTCACGCTCGAACATCACCGCGCTTGCCCTCCGAGACAAAACCACGAAACCAGCCACCCCCGAAACGGCGCAGCCCCTCGCGCCGCGAACGGCAGATGGCCGAACGTGCACCGCACACGAGGTCAGGGGCCCCACCACGAAACCCGAGGGTCATGCGGTTTCGATGACCTCCAGGCTGGTAGGATGCGCCAGCCAACACTCAGGGCCGTACGACGCAACCACAGAGGCAAAAACAGCCTTATTGCTCTGCCCCCGGCAGGGCGGCTTTCTTTTCGTTAGTTTTCTTTGCCGGTCAAAGAAAAGTGACCGGCAGCCCCCGCAGGGGGATGTCGTATGGCACTTGGGTGCAAAAGCCAACGCCGATCAAGACGAACCAAAGAGCCAGCACACCCGAGCACTTGGGTGCAAAAGCCAACACCGATCAAGACCAACCAAAGCACCCGCGCAGACGAGCCCTTGCGCCCAAAAGCCAACGCCGAGCACTCCCCCCCCCAGCCTCCCCCAAACCTTTTGCTACACTGCCCCCAAACATTCCGGTTGAAGCCAATGAACGCCCAAGAAGTTGCCTCCTACCTGCAGACCAATCCCCAGTTCTTCGAAGACAACGCCGAGCTGCTGGCCGCTGTGCAACTCACCAGCCCCCACAGCCACCGCGCGGTGTCCCTGCAGGAGCGCCAGATGGAAATCCTGCGCGAGAAAAACAAAGGCCTGGAGCTGAGGCTGGCGGACCTGGTCCGCCACGGCCACGACAACGACCGCACCCAGCAGCGCATGCATGCCTGGCAACTGCGCCTGCTGGCCGAGGTGGACTCGCACGCGCTGCCGTATGCGGTGCAGGACGGGCTGCAGCAAGTGTTCGACGTGCCGGGCGTGGCGCTCAAGCTGTGGAATGTGGCCGAGGCCTACGCGCATATGGAAGTGGCCCAGGGCGCAAGCGACGACGTCCGCCTGTTTGCCGAGGGCCTGCGCGCGCCGTATTGCGGCGCCAACAGCGGCTTCGAGGCAGCGGCCTGGCTGGAGCGCGACGATATCGCCTCGCTGGCCATGGTGACGCTGCGCGTGCCCACGCGCGACGCCGGCACGCTTGGCGCGGCCTTTGGCCTGCTGGTGCTGGGCTCGCCCGAGGCGAGGCGCTTCCATGAGGGCATGGGCACGGCCTACCTGGCGCAGATCGGCGAAGTGGCCGGCGCCGCGCTGAACCGCCTGCGCGACTGATGACCGCGAGCCGCGCGCGCAAGGCCGCTTCGCCTGCGGCGAAGAAGCCGGCCGCGCGCAAGGAAGCCGCCGAGGCGCCCCTGGACAAGCAGCCGCCCGACCCGCTGGTGCTGCGCTACCTCGACTGGCTCGCCAGCAGCCGCAAGCTGGCTGCCCACACCCTGACCAACTACGCCCGCGACCTGTCGGTGCTGCAGGCGCACGCCGCGCGCCATGCGCCGGGCATTGCGCTGTTGTCGCTGCAGACCCATCATATCCGCGCCTTTGCCGCGCGCATGCACGGCGGCGGCCTGGCCGGCACCAGCATTGCCCGCACGCTGTCGGCGTGGCGCGGCTTCTTCCTGTGGGCCGCGCGTCATGGCCTGGGCGTGGAGGCCAACCCGGTCGACGGCGTGCGCGCGCCAAAATCCGGGCACCGGCTGCCCAAGGCCTTGTCGGTGGAGCATGCGGTGGCGCTGGTCTCGCACAACGCCGGCGACGGCGCTGAGGGCCGGCGCGACCAGGCCGTCTACGAGTTGTTCTACTCCAGCGGCCTGCGCGTGTCGGAGCTGGTGCAACTGGACGCGCGCTATACCGAGGACGGGGAATACCGCTCAGCCGGCTGGATCGACATGGACGGCGCCGAGGTCACGGTGATCGGCAAGGGCTCGCGACGGCGCACCGTGCCCGTCGGCAGCAAGGCCATGGAAGCGCTGCGCGCGTGGCTGGCGGTACGCACGGAACTGTTGCGCCCCGGCGCGCTGCCGGATGACGCGCATGCGTTGTTCCTGAACGTGCGCGGGCGGCGTTTGCCCGTGCAAACGGTGCAGTTGCGCATCAAGCAGCAGGCGATCCGGGCCGGCGTGCCGACCGACGTGCATCCGCACATGTTGCGGCATTCCTTCGCCACCCATGTGCTGCAATCCTCGGGCGACCTGCGCGCAGTGCAGGAGATGCTCGGGCACGCCAGCGTGGCCACCACCCAGATCTATACCGCGCTGGATTTCCAGCACCTGGCCAAGGTCTACGACAAGGCGCACCCGCGCGCGGGCAGGGCGCACTCGGCGCCCGCGCCGGTTGTTGCGCCGGTTTTTACGCCGAAGGCCGTGGATGACGGCAAAGACGCCGAAGACACCGAAGACACCGAAGACGGGAAGGACGACTAGCCCTCCCACTGCGCCAGGATGCCGCGGAAGGCTTCCATCTCCGGCAGCAGCCAGGCGCGGAACGCCTTCACCTTGGGCGCCTCCAGCATGCCGGCCGAGCAGACGAAGTAGAGCAGCCACGGGCAGGTAATGCTCACATCGAAGAGCCGCACCACGCGCCCCGACAGCAGGTCGTTATAGGCCAGCGACGAGCGGATCAGCGCAATGCCCTGGCCCGCGGCGGCTGCCTGCAGCAGCAGCGAGGAGTCCTCCAGCAGCAGGCCCTTGCGCGGCTCCGGCCAGTCCAGGCCGGCGGCTTCGAACCACGGCTTCCACGGGTCGCCCTCGCCGCGCAGCAGCGACATGCCTTTCATGTCCTGCGGCCGCCCCGGCAGCTTGCCGCCGTTGAAGGCAGGGCTGCAGACCGGGAAGAACACATCGTCCAGCAGCTTCTCCACATACAGGCCGGGATAGTCGCCGCTGCCCATGCGCAGCGCGATGTCGACTTCCTCGCGCCCGAAATCCACCAGCGTGTTGGACGACAGCAACTCCACGTCCAGCTCGGGATGCTGCTCGATAAAGCTGCCGATGCGCGGCGTGAGCCAGCGTGCGGCAAACGACGGCATGGTGCTGATGGTGAGGCGCTTGTCCCGGTTGCCGGCCTGCAGCGCGCGGGTGGCGTCGGCGATCTCCAGCAGGGCTTCGCGCACGCGCCCGGCGTAGGCCCGGCCGCCCGGGGTCAGGGTCACGCGCTTGCCGTTGCGCTCGAACAGGGCCTGCCCCAGCTCTTCCTCAAGCGCGCGGATCTGGTGGCTGACCGCGCCATGGGTGACGAACAGCTCGGTGGCCGCGCGTGAAAAACTCTCGTGGCGGGCAGCCGCCTCGAACGCGCGCAGCGCGGTCAGCCCCGGCAGGCGCGGCAGCTCGCGGTGCCAGCCACGTGGCAAATCTCTCTCCCATGCTCCCTTCAGCGCCATCATCCACCTCGTCTTATGTGAGCTTACCTAACAAGAACAAGGAAAATATATCGTTTTGGAAGGGGACCGGCAATCACTAGAATGCAATGCATCGGGGCGCTACCCGCACCGGTGCCGATCCAGTACCAGGCAAGACCAAGCATCAGCCTGCCAAGGCTGGCCTGATCGGCGGCCGCCCATTCCGGGCAAGCGGGCGAGGCAGCCGACGATGTCAGCGAAGGATGCCCAACATGAAAACATTGCTCACAACGACCCTGTTCACCCTGAGCCCGGGCGAAGTTACCTCCCTTTCCATCCACGCCGCCCAGCGCCTGCGCGTGGAAGAGGCCACGGGGATCGACGTCTGGGTCACCCGCGAAGGCGATTCGGAAGATTACTGGCTGCGTTGCGGCGGCAGCCTGCTGCTCGCCAGCGGCGACGAAATCACGCTCAGCGTGGACCCGCGCGCCGCCGAGCCGGTACGCCTGGCCCTGATCGCCGAAGCCCGCCGGCCGGCGGCAACCAGCGTGTCGCACCTGGTGGCGCGCATGGCGCGGCGTTTGGTTCGAGGCACCGAGTGGACGCCTAACCAGGACCAGGTCACGGCCTCCTGAGCCAGCGCGGGAGGATGCGGATGGCCGCGCACGCGGCCATCTGCGGCTGGTCCATTCCAGGCCGGCAAGCAGGGACGCAACAACAGCGTCTTGAAGACACACCGAAAGACACACCAAAAAAGGGGCGGCCTCCTGTGAGATCCGCCCCTTTTCGCTAAACTGCCGGGATGCAATCGATACAAGTCATCGAGCAGGGCCGGCAAGCCTACGAACCCTGTTTCGACGCGATGCGTGCCTTTACCGCCGCACGCACCCCCGATACCCCTGACCAGATCTGGCTGGTCGAGCATCCCCCGGTCTACACCCTTGGCCAGGCGGGAGATCCCGCGCACCTGCTCGCCCCTGACGAGACGATTCCCGTGGTGCGGATCGATCGTGGCGGACAAATCACTTATCACGGTCCGGGGCAGGTCGTGGCCTACCTGCTGCTCGACCTGCGCCGCCGCCACCTGATGGTGCGCGAGCTTGTCCATTCGATCGAGCAAGCCGTGCTGGACACGCTCGCGTCGTATAATCTCGCAGCCGAACGCAAGCCCGGCGCGCCTGGTATCTACCTTTCCGAAGGCCAGCACCAGGGCGCCAAGATCGCCGCGCTCGGCCTCAAGATCCGCAATGGCTGCAGCTATCACGGCGTCAGCCTCAACGTGCAGATGGACCTCGCGCCCTTCCTGCGCATCAACCCCTGCGGCTATGCCGGCCTGGAAACGGTCGACATGGCAACGGCGGGCGCCACCGTCAACGTGGCCGATGCGGCGGGTGCGTCCCGCCTGCCCGTGACCGCGGCACAACAAGCCGATATCGCGCGGCGCCTTGCGGCGGCGCTGTGTGAAGTGCTGGCAGAGGCGCAAGAGCGCGCCCTGGCGGCCCAACGGAATACCGCCGCGGCCCTGGCCACTTAGTCATCCAGCCGAATATGCACGCACCGCGCGTGCGGAGAACTCTATGAGCGACGCCCTGATCGCCACTTCCAGCGAAGCCCCGCAACCCCAGGCGGAGCAGTACGACCCGACCCGCAAGCAGAAGTCGGCCGACAAGACCGCGCGCATCCCCATCAAGATCGTGCCGGCCGAGAAGCTCAAGAAGCCCGAGTGGATCCGCGTCAAGGCGGCCACCGGCAGCTCGCGCTTCTACGAGATCAAGGACATCCTGCGCGCCAACAACCTGGTGACGGTCTGTGAGGAAGCCAGCTGCCCGAACATCGGCGAATGCTTCGGCAAGGGCACGGCCACGTTCATGATCATGGGCGACAAGTGCACCCGCCGCTGCCCGTTCTGCGACGTCGGCCACGGGCGCCCCGATCCGCTGGATGCCAACGAGCCGGGCAACCTGGCCCGCACCATCGCCCAGCTCAAGCTGAACTACGTGGTGATCACCAGCGTCGACCGCGACGACCTGCGCGACGGCGGTGCCCAGCACTTTGTCGATTGCATCACGCTGACCCGCGAGCTGTCGCCGGCCACCCGCATCGAAGTGCTGGTGCCGGACTTCCGTGGCCGCCTGGACAAGGCGCTGGACATCCTGCAGGCCGGCCCGCCGGACGTGATGAACCACAACATGGAAACCGTGCCCCGCCTGTACAAGCAGGCACGCCCGGGCGCCGACTACGCGCACTCGCTCAAGCTGCTGCAAGAGTTCAAGCGCCGCAACCCCACCGTGGCCACCAAGTCCGGCCTGATGGTGGGCCTGGGCGAGACCGACGAGGAAATCCTCGAAGTCATGCGCGACATGCGCGCCCACGACATCGACATGCTGACCATCGGCCAGTACCTGGCGCCGTCGGGCCACCACCTGCCGGTGATGCGCTACGTGCATCCGGACACCTTCAAGATGTTCGAGGCCGAGGCCTACAAGATGGGCTTCACCCACGCCGCCGTGGGCGCCATGGTGCGCAGCTCCTACCACGCCGACGAGCAGGCGCATAAGGCCGGGTTCGTCTGATCTGAAGCGCCGGAGCAAACCAGCGGCACTGAACGGAGCCGACGGATGGGCCAAAGCCGCATGCCATGACGACGGCTGTCGCTCCCTCTCCCCTCAGGGGGAGAGGGCTGGGGAGAGGGGTGGCTTAGCTAGGAGCCACTTGAAGCGGGGCCCTCGGTTTTTGTCCAGCACGACGGCATAGCGAGCGCCCGCCCTCTCCCCCAACCCCTCTCCCGCACGCGGGAGAGGGGAGACCGCCCAGCGCAGATTCAACGTTGTGAGCAGTCCGATCGGCCGGTATCCACCCGGCCGTTTTTTTCGCCCGCGGCATCCCGCTGCGGGCCCACCTGGCGTTGCATGCGCGCCACGGCCAGCCAAGTTTTCCTGAAATCTTTTCTCCCCCGCAAGTCCGTGCCGGTGTGTCCTCGCGCACCCGAATCGAGCAGGATCGATGCGGTGCGGGAGTCGCCCCAAGCGCTCCTGCACCGGATGCAAACGTTGCTTCCCGCGCCTGCACCGGGGTGGTGCGCCAGCGCCATCCCGCGTGAAGACGTGGCTCGCAACGCCTAGGGTCAACACCTAGCCACAGCATCTTCTTGTTTGGTTATTATGAATTTATCGATAAATTGTCGATGAAATAGAGATCTCACTCCCGAACCGGTCGCAGCCGGCACCGCGCCTGACTAGTACAGCGCGCCCGCCTACACTGCAAGACAGGTCCCCCCGCTGGTGCCGCCCATGACCCGATGTTCCGTTCACCGCCTCGCCGAGCAAGCACTGCTGTGCAGCGTGCCGCCGCCGGCCTCGCTAGATGTACAGCGACGTATCTGGGCCATGGCCCAACGGGCGGCCGAGTGGCGCGGCGTGGTCGATGCGGTGCCGGGCATGAACAATCTCACCGTGGTGTTCGACCGCGAAGCCGATCCCGAAGCGCTGGAACGCAACCTGAAGCTCGCCTGGGCGTCAGGCGAAGCGCGTGCCGCCACCGGCAAGCTGGTCGAGATCCCCGTGCGCTACGGCGGCGAGCATGGCCCCGACCTAGCCGAAGTCGCGGCGCATACCGGCCTCACAGCGCAGGAAGTGGTACGTCGCCACAGCGCAGGCGAGTACGTCGTCTACTTCCTCGGCTTCCAGCCCGGCTTTGCCTATATGGGCGGCCTGGACCCGGCGCTGGCCACG
Organism: Cupriavidus sp. CuC1; assembly: GCF_044627735.1. Classification (NCBI taxonomy): domain Bacteria; kingdom Pseudomonadati; phylum Pseudomonadota; class Betaproteobacteria; order Burkholderiales; family Burkholderiaceae; genus Cupriavidus; species Cupriavidus sp. CuC1. Next base: position 18,012 of record NZ_JBIUHC010000121.1, read on the forward strand.
CCGCGCCGGCGCGAGCCCCGGCTGTCCGTGCCCGCCGGCTCGGTCGGCATCGGCGGCGAGCAGACCGGCATCTACCCGGCTGCCGCGCCCGGCGGCTGGCAATTGATCGGGCACACCGCCAGCCAACTCTTCCTGGCAGATCGCGACCCGCCTTCCCTGTTTGCGCCCGGGGATACCGTGCGCTTTGTCGTCGAGGCGATGCTGCCATGATCGAAATCACCCGACCCGGCGCACTCGCCTCGGTCCAGGACCATGGCCGTCCCGGCTTTCGCCGCTTTGGCGTGGGCACCGCAGGCGCGCTCGACACCGTCGCGCTCACCATCGGCAACCGCCTGCTCGGCAATCCGGCGGGAGATGCCGCCATCGAATTCACGCTGGGCCGCGCCGCCGTGCGCTTCCATGCCGACATGCGCGTCGCGCTGACCGGCGCCGAATGCAGGGCCAACCTGGACGGCGTGCCGGTGTGGTCGTGGCATGCTTTCGACGTGCGCCGCGGCGAAACGCTGACGCTGTCGGCGGCGCAGGGCGGCACCCGTACCTATCTGAGCGTGGCGGGCGGCATCAAAGTGGAGCCGGTGATGGGCTCGCGCAGCACCGACCTCAAGGCCGGCTTTGGCGGCCTCGGTGGCCGCGCGCTGCGTGAAGGCGACCGCCTCGACGCGGGCCGGCCCGGCGTGGCCGAGGACAGCGACTGGCTGGGCGTGCAGGCGCCGGCCTGGGCGCTGCCGGTGAAAAAGCTCGGCGACGCGATGCCGATCCGCATGTTGCCCGCCATCGAATACGAGGATTTCGATGCCGCCGCGCGCGAAGCGCTGTGGCAGTCCGACTGGATCGTCACGCCCAACAGCAACCGCATGGGCTTGCGCCTGCAAGGCCCGGCCCTTGCGCGCCAGCCCGAGCGCGCCGCCGACCTGCTCTCGCACGGCGTGCTGCCGGGCGTGGTGCAGGTGCCGCCGGCCGGCCAGCCCATCGTGCTGATGGCCGATGCGCAGACCACCGGCGGCTATCCCAAGATCGGCGTGGTGATCGGCGCTGACCTGTGGCGGCTGGCGCAGGTGCCACTCGGCGCACCGGTGCGCTTCGTGCGCGTCACGCTGGACGAGGCCGCCGCCGCGCAGGCCGAGCTGGATCGCTACCTGCAGCAACTGGACCAGGCGCTGCAGTGGCAGGGCAACGGCATGGCGATCGCCTCGCGGCGGCGCACGCGTACCCGCGCGGCCGTGGCCTGAGTGGCCACACGAGCAACGGCAGCAAGCCCCAAAGCAACCCCCAAACCTCAACACAAGCCGCAAGACCGGTGAGGAGCAATGCAATGCATATCGACCTGAACGCCGACCTCGGCGAAGGCTGCGGCAACGACCGCGAATTGCTGGGGCTGATCAGCTCCGCCAACGTGGCCTGCGGCTGGCACGCCGGCGACGCCGCCACCATGCTGCAAACCGTGAGGTGGGCGCTCGAGCGGGGCGTCGCCATCGGCGCGCATCCGAGCTATCCCGACCGCGAGAACTTTGGCCGCACCGAGATGCAGCTGGATCCCGAGGTGGTGTACGCGAACACGCTCTACCAGATCGGCGCGCTGGCGGCGCTGGTGCGCGCGCAGGGCGGGCAACTGGCTCACGTGAAGGCGCACGGCGCGCTCTACAACCAGGCCGCCAAGGATCCCAAGCTGGCCGACGCCATCGTGCGCGCGGTGCGCGATTTCGACTCCGACCTGGTCTTCTTCGGCCTGGCCGGCAGCGTCATGGTGAAGGTGGCGCGCGAAGCCGGGCTCAAGGTGAAGGAGGAAGTCTTTGCCGACCGCGGCTACAACCCCGACGGCTCGCTGGTCAAGCGCGGCACGCCCGGGGCGCTGCACGAGGACGAGGACGTGGCCTTGGGCCAGACGCTGCAGATGGTGCGCGAGCAGCGCGTGCGCGCCATCGACGGCACCTATGTACCGATTCGCGCCGAAACCGTGTGTCTGCACGGCGACGGCGCACACGCGCTTGCCTTTGCGCGCCGCATCCGCGAGCGGCTCGGCGCCGAAGGCATCGCAATCCGCGCCGGAGTCTGAGGGGCACGCCACACCTAACGCACGCGCCCCCAAGCATCCGGCTTTCACTGTGCCCCGCGCGACGTCGAGCAGCATGAGGCGACGCAGGGCACTCGCCTCCATCACACTCTATTGGTGTCTCTCATGGAACAGGCAGTCAACCTCTGGCCCCTAGTTGGGGTCGGCATCATCATCCTCGGCTTCGTGTTGCGCTTCAATCCCATGATGGTAGTGGCGCTTGCCGCCATCGCCACCGGGCTGGCGGCAGCCATGCCGGTCATGCAGATCTTCACGGCGATCGGCACCGCCTTCGTCAAGACGCGCAACCTGCCGCTGATCATCCTGCTGCCGCTGGCGGTGATCGGCCTGCTCGAGCGCCACGGGCTGCGCGAGCATGCGCAGGCGTGGATCTCGCGCATCGCGTCGGCCACGGTCGGGCGCCTGCTGATCGTCTACCTCGGCGTGCGCGAACTCACCGCCGCGGTGGGCCTGACCAGCCTCGGCGGCCATCCGCAGATGGTGCGTCCGCTGCTGGCCCCGATGGCCGAAGGCGCGGCCGAGACCCGCTTCGGCAAGCTGCCCGAGCCGATCCGCCAGCGCGTTCTGGCCTTCTGCGCGGCCACCGACAACGTCGGCCTGTTCTTCGGCGAAGACATCTTCGTGGCCTTCGGCGCCATCGCGCTGATGCACACCTTCTTGCTATCGTCCAACATCGACGTGGAACCGCTGCATATCGCCGTGTGGGGCATCCCCACCGCGATCTGCGCCTTCCTGATCCACGCCGTGCGCCTCAAGCGCCTGGACATGTGGCTGGAACGCGAAATGCGCGGCAAGTCTGCCGCAACGCCCGGCGCTGCCGCCACGGCCAAGAGCGGGGAGTAAGCCATGATCATTTCCATCGACTATCTCTACTGGCTCGCCGGCCTGGTGCTGGCCATCACCGCGTTGATCACCTTCGCCGACCGCGACCATCCGCGCCGCCTCAGCACGGGTTTGTTCTGGGCGCTGTACGCGCTGGTTTTCCTGATCGGCGACAAGCTGCCGCCGGCCATCGTCGGCGTCGGCGCCGTGGTGATGGCGCTGGTCGCGGGCTTTGGCGGCGTTGGCCACGGCAAGCACGGCACGCTGCCCGAGGCTGAGCGCCGCGCTTCGGCCAAGCGGCTTGGCAACAAGCTGTTTATCCCGGCGCTGCTGATTCCGCTGGTGACCGTGATCGGCACGCTGCTGTTCAAGGACGTGAAGGTCGCCGGCCTGGCGCTGCTCGATCCCAAGAACGTCACCTTCGTTTCGCTGGGCATCGGTTGCCTGGTTGCGCTGGGCGTGGCGTGCTGGCTCACCCGCGACACGGTGGTGCAGGGCGTGCGCGAATCGCGCCGGCTGACCGAGTCGCTCGGCTGGGCGCTGGTGCTGCCGCAGATGCTGGCCATGCTCGGCCTGGTGTTCGCCGATGCCGGCGTGGGCAAGGCGGTGGCGCACCTGACCACGGCCTATATCAACATGGACTACAAGCTCGTGGCCGTGGTGGTGTACTGCGTGGGCATGGCGCTCTTTACCGTGATCATGGGCAACGGCTTTGCCGCCTTCCCGGTGATGACCGGCGGCATTGGCGTGCCCATCCTGGTGAACATGTTCCACGGCAACCCGGCGGTGATGGCGGCTATCGGCATGTTCTCCGGCTACTGCGGCACGCTGATGACGCCGATGGCGGCCAACTTCAACATCGTGCCGGCCGCGCTGCTGGAACTCGACGACAAGAACGCCGTGATCCGGACGCAGGTGCCAACCGCGCTGATGATCCTGGTGGCCAATATCGTGCTGCTGTATTTCCTGATGTAAGCGCTAGTATCAATCGTTGGTCATGGCTCCGCACCCGGGCAACCCGGGCCGCGGGCCGGGAGTTCCTGCCATGCGTACCGTGCTGCTGACCGGCTTCGAGCCGTTCGAGAGCGAATCCATCAATCCATCCTGGGAGGTCGTGCGCGCGCTCGACGGCGAGCGCATCGGCGGCACGCCCGATGGCGCCGACGCGGCCGTGATCGTCGCGCGCCAGTTGCCATGCGTGTTCGGCGCGGCCAACGACGCCATGGCGGACCTGCTCGATGCGCTGCAGCCCGTGCTGGTGATCGCGGTGGGGCTGGCGGGCGGGCGTCCGGAGATGTCGGTGGAGCGCGTGGCGATTAACGTGGACGACGCGCGCATTGCCGACAACGCCGGCGCGCAGCCCATCGATGCCCGCATTGCCGAGTACGGACCCGCGGCATATTTTTCCAGCCTGCCGATCAAGGCCATCGTGCGCCGCATGCGCACGGCCGGCGTGCCGGCCTCGGTGTCGCAGACCGCCGGCACCTTCGTCTGCAACCACGTGTTCTACGGCCTGATGCACTTGCTGGCGACACAGAGCGTACCTGCGGGGGTGCGGGGCGGCTTCATCCACATTCCCTATCTGCCGGAGCAGGCCGTGCGGCATCCGGGCCAGCCCAGCCTGGCGCTGGCCACGATGATCGACGGTATCCGCTGCGCAGTGGAGACCGCGCTGTCGACGCAGGACGATATCCGCGAGCAGGGCGGCCAGACGCACTGAGGCGCCGTTCAGGCGCCTGGCGGCGGGGCATCCTCGCGATGGTTGCCATCGCCATGGCCATCGCCGCCATCGCCGCCATCGCCGCCGACGTCGCCATCGGTTGCGCGAGCCGCCGCCAGCCGCTTCGCCTTGCGCCGCGCGCGCCGCACGCTGCGGCGATCCAGCTGGAATTGCTCGAAGCGCCAGATCAGGTAGAACAGCGCCACGAACGGCCACATCCACCCCAGCCATTGCGACAGGCTGTTGAAGTGGATGAAGCGGCCTAGGCGCCAGCCTTGCTCCGAGATCCAGGAATACGGATTGGCGGGCAGCAGGTTGGACAGCATCACCAGCAGCATCAGCGTGGCGAGCGCCAGCGCGCCGCGCAGCCAGCGCGGCAGCCGCAGCAGCAAAACCAGCGCCAGCGAGCCCGTGAGCAGGGCAAAGCGGCCGCCTTCGGACAGCCAGTTGAAGGCGTTGTCGTCCGGGAACTGCATCTCGGCCACCACCGCCTTGAGCAGCAGCGCGCTGGCCAGCAAGGCCGCCAGGATGCGCAGCATCGGCGCCTGCCTGCGCATGGCGATCGAGGCGAACAGCCCGGTGCCCACCCAGCCGCATCCGGTAACGAGTGACTCCAGCAATTGCTGCCCTTGCACGTCTTCCGGCCGCAACAGGCTGATGTTTTCAATCAGGTCGGGCAGCCCCGGGAATACGCCTTGCAACCACTGCACGGGCCAGGAGTCGGGGTCGGTCAGCCACTCGCGCACGATCGCGCCCATGCCGAACAGGTGATCCTGCGGGAAGATCTGCGCGAACGGCCACAGCAGGATCAGGATGATGGCAAAGCTGGCGTGCGGCTCGAACCACGCCATGCGCAACTGGCGCAGCGAGCCGCGATCGATCAGCGCGGCCGAGAAGGGCGCCACCGCGGCGGCGCCCAGCAGAGCACCCAGCGCATTGGTCATCAGGTCGATATTGGACGAGACGCGGTTGGGCAGCCAGGTCTGCAGCGCTTCCATGGTGCCCGACAGCAGCGTGCCCGCCACCAGCGCCAGCAGCACGGCGCGCACGCCGGAGATGCGCGGGTGCAGGGACAGCACCACCAGCGCGCCAAGCGGGCAGTAGCCCAGCACATTGGTGATGAGATCGAACCCGGTCAGGTAGCGGGGCTTGGGCGCGGTGAGGAAGGCCAGCGCAGAGATGCCGTTGTCGGTCCAGCCCGTGAACGGGTACAGGCTGCCATAGACCACCAGCAGGGTAAAGCAAAGCAGCCCCACCCGCGCCAGCGGCGAATGGCGCGGCGGTGGCGGGACGAGCGGCGCGGGAGCCAATGCCATGCGCGACCTGCTTACTGCAGCGGCAGCGTAGCCACCCAGTCCAGGATCGCCGCAATGGCGGCATCGCTGCCGGTGGCCAGTGCCTTGACGCCGCCGGCGCCGTCGGCCGTGGCGGCGGGCTGCGCCACCACGAAGGTCTTCTGCCCGATCAGCCCGTTGCGAAACACCGTGGCACGCACCCGGATCACGCCGCGACTGGCGCTGGCGCTATCGAACACCTGCTCGAACTCCAGCACGTCGATCTTGAGCGCCGGCGCGGCGGTGTCGCCGAACCAGGTCAGTGCGCCGCGCGAGGCCACGGCTTCGCGCAGGCGGTCGTCGAACAGGCGCACCGGCGACATCACCCAGCGTTGCGTGGCATAGGGCTGCAGGCGTTCCGCCTGGGCGTAGTGCAGGCGGTAGTAGAGCGCGTTGCCATCCAGCCAGGTGGGGCCGTCGGTCTGCGCCACGCGCATCTTGGGCAGGTGCACGGCGTCGGGCGCTGCGCCGGCGGGCGGGCCGAGGTCATAGGTGATGGTGGGCGTGGAAGGCGTCAGGGCGCAGCCGCCCAGCAGCAGGCAGGCCAGCGCGACGCCGGCGGCCAGCCGGCGCGGCAGGGCGGAGGTGCCGACGGTGCCAGCGGTGCCGGTCACGTCCGGCCGATCTTGGGCATTGCGCATCATGGTTTGCCTTGGTTTGCTCGAAGGGTTCGCCGCGCCCGCCTGGCGAGCCAGGCATGGCGCGAGCGCGGCGAGTGCGTGCGTGCGCGGCATCACGGCGTGCACTGCGTGTCAGCGAGCCTGGAAGCCAGGTTCGCCCGGGCCCGGCATGGCGGCGGGGCCGCCAAACAGCACGCTGCGCGGGCTGTCGTTGAACTGGCTGGCGGCGCGGTCGATGCTGCGCACGGTCTGGCGCGCATCGCGCGCGAGTCCGTTGATCTGCGGCAGCGTGTCTTGCGAGACGCCACCGGCGGCCGACTGTACGGAATCGGCGGCGCCTTGCAGGTCGCGCCCGACGCGCTCGACGGTGCGCATCACGGTGCCGTCCGGGCTTGCCAGTTCCTGGGTGAGGCGCCGCGTGGAGGCCAGCGTGGCGTTCAGGTTTTCGGTCACCTGCGGCAGCTGGCGCACGGCCGGCGCGATCGAGCTGGCCAGTTGCGAGTAGTCGTCGGCGGTCTTGTGCACCGAGCGGATCGCCTCCATCAGGTCGCGCCGGTTGTCGGTCTGGAACATATCAGTGAGCGAGCCCATGATCGTCTCCAGTTGCGAGAGCAAGGTGTCACCGCGCTTTTCCAGCTCTTCGAAGAAGCCGGCCCGCATGATGATGCGCGCCACCGACTTGGAGGAGGTGGCCAGGTGCGGCGACGGCGTGCCGCCTTCCTGCGCGGTGGTGTCGTCGAGCTGCACGTAGCCGATCCCGGTCACGCCCTGGAAGCCGAGCGTGGCATAGGTGGTGTGGGTGATCGGAGTGTCCTGGTTGACGCTGATGCGCACGATGATCTGGCCCGGCACGGTGGGATCGAAGCGGATCGACACCACCTTGCCCACCTCCAGGCCGCGGTACTTGACGTCGGCCTGCGGTCCCAGCCCGTTGACGGTGGAGCGGGTGATCAGGTCATACGGCACGCGCACCGCGTGGTCGCTGCTGAACCAGAAGATCGAGAACAGCACCAGGATGGCGAGTCCGATCGTAAACACGCCGGCCAGGAAGGCGTTTGACTTGTTTTCCATCATGCTTCTCCGGATTGCGGGCCTGCGGGTGTTGCCGCATGCGTTGCCGCGCGTGTAGCGTCCGGCAAGGCCGGGAGCGCCTGCATGGCGCGCTGCCCGCGCTCGCCCAGGAAATACTCGTGGATGAACGGGTGATCGATATGCACCAGTTCCCGGATCGGCAGCGCGGCTAATACCTTGTGGTCCGCCAGCACCGCGACGCGATCCGACAGTGCCACCAGGGTGTCGAGGTCGTGGGTCACCATCACCACGGTCAGGCCCAGCTCGCGGCGCAGTTCGCGGATCAGCGCCACGTAGTCGTCCGAGGCCATCGGGTCCAGCCCGGCGGTGGGCTCGTCCAGGAACACCAGCTCGGGCTCCAGGGCCAGGGCTCGCGCCAGCGCCACGCGCTTGATCATGCCGCCGGACAGGTCGGACGGCATCTTGTCCGCGTCCCGCGCCGACAGCCCCACCAGTTGCAGCTTGAGCAGCGACGCCGCGCAGATGAGATCGTCGGGCAGGGTGCGAAGTTCACGCAGCGGCAGCGCGATGTTGTCGATCACCGACAGCGCGGAAAACAGCGCGCCGCGCTGGAACTGCAGGCCCCAGCGGTTGCGCAGGGCTTGCAGCCGGGCCGTGTCGAGCTCGGTCAGGTCCTCGCCGAACACACGGATGGTGCCCGAGGTGGGCCGCTCCAGCCCCACGATCTGGCGCAGCAGCACGGTCTTGCCGCTGCCCGAGCCGCCCACGATGGACAGCACTTCGCCCCGGTACACGTCGAGGTTGAGGTGGTCGTGCACCACCGCCTCGCCAAAGCGCTTGACCAGGTCGCGCACCTCGATCACGGTGGTGCGCGGGGCGTGCTGCACGGCGCCGGCGGGAGGCGCGTCGGTGGCGGTGGCAGGAGCGAAGTTGGTCATAAGCCGATGTCCTTGAACAGGATGGCGAAGATGGCATCGGCCACGATCACCACGGTGATCGAGGTCACCACCGAGGCGGTGGTGCCTTCGCCCAGGCTGCGCGTGTTGGGCTCGATGCGCAAGCCGAAGTGGCAGGCGGTGAGCGCGATCAGGATGCCGAACACCACGCCCTTGCCCAGCCCCATCCACAGGTTGGCCACCGGCACCGCATCGGGCAGCGTGCGCAGGAAGAAAGCCACGCTGATGTCCAGCTGGAAGTGGGCGGCCAGCATGCCGCCGGTCAGCGCCAGCACGTCGGTCCACGCCACCAGCAGCGGCATGGCGATGGCCAGCGCGATCACGCGCGGCATGATCAGCCGGAAGCCGTGCGAGATGCCCATCACGCGCATCGCGTCGAGCTCCTCGGTGACCCGCATCACGCCGATCTGCGCGGTGATGGCCGAACCCGAGCGCCCGGCGATCAGGATGGCCGCCAGCACCGGGCCCAGCTCGCGGATCACCGCCATGCCGAGGATGTTGACGATAAAGATGCTCGCGCCGAAGGTGCGCAGCTGGTTGGCCGACAGGTACGACAGCACGATGCCGATCAAAAAGCCGACCAGCGCCGTGATGCCGAGTGCCTTGTAGCCGACGTTGTAGATATTGGCAGAGATCTCGCGCCAGGGGCCGCGCTGCGGCGCGCGCGCCAGGCGCATCAGGTCGAAGGCCAGCTGGCCCAGCATGGTCACGCCATTGCCCAGCTGCGCGAACATCGACAGGATCGAGGCGCCGAACAGGGTCACCGGATTGAACCGGTCCACCATATGCTTTTTCCAGTTCTCGCGGCGCAGCCCGGCGATACGGGTAAAGACGCGGCGCTGGGCTTCATTGGCTTCCAGCTTCTCGGGCAGCTTGCCGCCCCAGGCCTGCCACATCAGCTGCGCGCCGATGTGATCGAGCCGGGCGAGGCGCGCCAGCGACCAGTGCGCGTGCGCGTCGATCGTGTGCAGCTCGTTGCGCAGTGCGCGCGCACGGTGGCAATCGGAGAGCGCAAGCGCTGTCCAGTCGCCGCGTAGTTGCACGGTTTGCGCTCCTTCCGCGCGCGTCACTTCTATGGCTGGCGTGGTTGGGCTTTCCAAAGGAGGGGGAGAAGTGATGGGCAAGTCCCGATTCTATGCCACCCGCGGCGTCAGCGGGCGTCCGGAGCGCCTCGGCCTGGGATTCGCACGGCTACAATGCGTAGCTGCCTATTTGCCTATACCCTTTGTGTTGTCCATCGTCGAAACGCATGTCCGCTGACAAATCCTTGCCCACGCCAGATCCGCTCCCTGCGGCCGCCGCTCCCGCGCAAGCCTGGCGCATCGACCCCGACCGCCTGCGCGCCGCGCTCACCGGCGCCGCGCGCGGCTGGGCCCTCGATGTGGTCGACGAGACCGGTTCCACCAACGCCGACCTGACGCTGGCCTGCCGCACCGCGCCGTGGGCCGAGTCCGCCACGCTGCGCCTGGCCTACCGGCAGACCGCCGGGCGTGGACGCCAGGGGCGTCCCTGGCAAGGCCAGGCCGGGCTGACGTTCTCGGTGGCGCTGCCCTTGCCGCTGGCGCCCTCGCAGTTGAGCGGGCTGAGCCTGGCGGTAGGGCTGGCGCTGGCCGAGGCGCTGGGCGACTGCGACGCGCGCCTTGGCGGCGCCATTGGCCTGAAATGGCCTAACGACCTGCAGATCGACGGCCGCAAGCTGGCCGGCATCCTGATCGAGTCGGTGCCGGCCGGCCCGCAGCGGGTCTGGGCGGTGGTCGGCATTGGCCTGAACCTGGTGCGCGATGCGCAGATGGAAGCCGCGCTCGGGCGCAGCCTGGCCGGCGTGACCGAATTCCTGCCAGGCTGCGACCCCACCACGCTGCTGGCTGCGGTGCTGAACCGGCTGGCGGTGATGCGCGAGGATTTCCTGGCGCAGGGCTTTGCGCCGATGGCGCCCCGCTGGTCCGCGCGCGATGCCTTTCGCGATCAGCCTGTGCGCCTGCTGCACGATGGCCGCGTGCAGGCCGAAGGCCTGGCGCGCGGCGTGGACGGCGACGGCCACCTGCTGCTGGAAACGCCCTCGGGCCTTGAGCGCATTGCCAGCGGCGAAGTGTCGCTGCGCCCGGCGGACGACGGAGCGGGCGCATGAGCGGCGCCAGCGCCGGCATGCCGCGTGTGCCGCAACTGCTGATCGATATCGGCAACACCCGCCTGAAATGGGCCTGGTGCGACGATGCCTGGTCCGGCGCGGTGCTGCACGGGGCCCCGTTGCCCACACCCTGGCAGCACGGCGGCGCGGTCGCCCATGGCGAACTGGGCACGTTGGTGGCGCAATGGGCGTCGCTGCGCGCGGCCCACGCCAGTGGCGCGCAGCCCATGGTGTGGGTCAGCAACGTGGCCGGCGCAGCCATCGCCGCCGGCCTGCAAGCCGCGCTCGACACCGGGTTTGGCCCCGGCATCGGTGTGAACTGGGTACGCTCGGGCCCGCGCTTCGGCGGCCTCGTCAACGGCTACCGCGAGCCCGCGCAGCTCGGCGTGGACCGCTGGATCGGCAGCATCGGCGCGCGCTGCTACCGCCCCGAAGGCGCGCTGCTGATCGTCACCGCCGGCACCGCCACCACGCTCGACGTGGTGAGCGCGCAGGACCGTTTCGAAGGGGGTTTGATCCTGCCCGGGCTGGACCTGATGCTGGGCGCGCTCGCGCGCAACACTGCGCAATTGCCGTCCCTGGAAGTGAGCGATGCCGGGCTGGCCACGCCCTGGGCCGACAACACCCGCGACGCCATCGCCGCCGGCTGCCTGGCGGCGCAAGCTGGTGCCGTGGAGCACACTTGGCGCGCGCTGTGCGAGCGCGGGCCGGTCCGCTGCCTGCTCTCCGGCGGCGCCCGCCATGTGCTGGCAAACGCGCTCTCCATGCCGATCGAGCAGCACGATAATCTCGTGCTGCTCGGCCTCTATGTGATGGCCTCGCAAAGCCCGGTCGGCACAGCGGGCTGAGCCGCCTCACACCGCATCGCCGTCTTCACCCGTCGCCCCACCCCTGCATCGCCCCCAATGTTCCAACGAAGCCTCTTCATCCTGCTGGTCCCGGTCAACGCGCTGCTGCTGGCTGCCGTGCTGGGCGCGTTCGGCCAACAGCCGCTGGCCGGCTGGATGGAAAGCGCGCGCGAGCCCGAACGCGCTGCCCAGCAGACGCGTGCCGAACGCTTCCGCCAGATGCCGCAGGCTAGCGGCAAGCGCCCGGCATCCACGCCCGCCGCTGCGGCTGCCACAACCACTGCCGCTACCCCAGCCGCCGCGCCAGCCATGGCTTGTGTCGAGATCGGTGGCTTCAACGGGGAGCTGGTGCGCAAGGTGGCTGATGAGCTGGCTGGCGCACCGCCCGGCGCCTGGCGCGTGGAACAGTTCGAGCGGCAGGAGCAGGCGCGCTGGTGGGTCCACCTGCCGCCGCAGGCCTCGCGCGAGAACCTGCAGCGCAAGCTCGGCGAGTTGCGCCGGCGCAATATCACCGATGTGTCGGTGGTCAGCGCCGGCTCGCCGGAAACCTATACGGTGTCGCTGGGCTTGTTCCAGGAGCGCGAGCATGCCGAGCATTTCCTCGACAACCTGCGCGAGCATGGTGTGCGCACCGCGGTGCTGACCGATACGCCGCATCCGCTGACGCGCCAGTGGCTGCGTGTGCGCAACGCCGACGCGGCACTGCGCACGCGGCTGGACGAGATGCGCCAGCGCTATGGCGCGCAGGACTTGCTGACCTGTACCTGAGCGCGCCTTGGCTGCTTTTCAGGCGCCCTGGCGCACCTTGGACAGCAGCTTGGTGGTGGAGCGGTCGTGCAGGAACGCGATGGCATGCGCCTGGCCGCCCCAGCTGCGCACCAGGCGGGTTTCTTCCAGCGTATCGATGTCGTAGTCGCCGCCCTTGACGTAGATGTCCGGGCGCACCAGCCGGATCAGCTCGACCGGCGTTTTCTCGCGGAACATCACTACCAGGTCCACCGAGGCCAGCGCTGCGATCAGCGCCATGCGATCCGATTCGTGGTTCAAGGGGCGGTCGTCGCCCTTGCCGAGCATGCGCACTGATGCGTCGCTGTTCACGCCCACTACCAGGCTGGCGCCCAGGGACTTGGCTTGTGCCAGGTAGGTGGCGTGGCCGCGGTGGAGGATGTCGAAGACGCCGTTAGTGAAGACCAATGGGCGCGGGAGGGTGGCTAGTTTTTCTGCTAGCGCGGCTGGGGTGTCGGGAGGGACCAGTTTGGATTCAAAGGTGGGCATGGTGGGAGGGAAAGGCGTTGTGTTTGGGCGGCGGAGGGTACTGCGATTGTGTTCGGGTGGGGGCTGAACTTCAACTGCAACGGCTTAACTGCCACGTCAAGGTCAAAAGCTGAAAGTCAAAGGCAGTTTCACCTCCCCTGCGGGGAGGCGACCTACTTTCTTGTCTCGCCAAGAAAGTAGGCAAAGAAG
>NZ_JBIUHC010000122.1:0-30455 GCF_044627735.1 Cupriavidus sp. CuC1
CGACCCTGGAAGCCGCGCCAGTGCTAGGGGCGACGGTCAGAAATGCCGAAAATCGGGCTCAAACTGTCGAACTCGGGCAGGCCCGCTCGCGAGTGGGCCTGGACAGCGATTCACTGCGCCAACGCTCAAGCGTATCCACACCCACGCCGATCTCGCGCCCAACGTCTTCCGGCGATGCGCTCTCGGGCGGCAGCACGCGCGCCACAGCCCTGTCCTTGAATTCTTTTCCGTACCTGGCCACTCTCGTCCTTCATCCTCGCCCCCGGGTTTTGATTCAATCGGGGCGACAACCATTATGACGCGGGGGGACCGGTACCAAGCTCGCTTCAATCGCGTCCCATGGCATGCGCTTGGCCAATATCGCCAGCGGGTGGCGCAGGTCGGCCATGGCCTCCAGGCGGCTACGAAAGAAGTCCGGTGTACTCATCGATTCGCCTCGAAAACTCCCGGAAAGTGAATCAGATGATACCGATTCAGGGAGTTCTACGGTCCTCTCAGAAACCCCAAGCCCTTGCCTGGCGCAGCTTCACGGGATTCTGCAGGGCCGACTGCGAACTCGAGATGGCGCGTATAGTGAACAGGGTGCCGCTGCCATCAGTCACAAGCAAGGCCGAGTTCTCATCCGCATCTATCGCTTCATCTCCAATCATCTCTCTGGCACATACCTGGCAACGCTTACAAGCCACCTAACAATGACTGTTGCACTGAATAAATCAGTGTTTCCCAAGGCACTATTTCGCACAGCTATCTGACGCTCGAACTTCTGCAATCGAAGAAATGAGCTCCATCCATTGTGGAATAATTTCTTCCGAAGAAAAATCCATGGCACGCGCTCGGCGCGCTGAGCATGATCTCTCGTTATCGTCGGAAACCAGCATGTCTACAATACCTCTTGCAAGTTCAGCTGGCTCATCTACCGGAACCAGCGTCCCGAACTTACCGGCACAGAGAACCTCCATTGGCCCCGAGGGACAATCGGTTGAAACTATCCGCGAACCACGATGCAGCGCCTCAATTAGTACAGTGGGTAGGCCTTCGGATCGCGAAGACATCACTACCACCTTTGCACGCGCCATTGCTTCGCTTGGAGGCCAGAATCCGGGAAGTAACACTCGATCAGTTAGCCCCAATCTTTCTATTTTCCGTTCTAAATCTAGGCGCATCTCACCCTCACCCAATATAACCAACTTTAACTCCGGAAAGTTATCTGAAATGATGAAGAAAGACTCGATCAACACATCGAATCCTTTTTCCCAAACGAGCCTCCCGACTCCCAAAATGAACTCGCCGTTCAACCATGGATGCCTCCCCGCTCCTTCGTCGTCCTCCGTCTCGGGAAAGTCAACCGGATTATGAATACAAATAATTTTTTTTATCTGCCCAGGGAAAACCCCTGCAAGGCTATTCGCAGCCCCGACACTTACGACAACTATTTTATGCGAGAAGTACAAGTTTATGCTAAATAGTGTTTTATACACGTACCGTGCAATCAAGCCCTTTCTAGCGAGGAATACTCTCAAATCTTTGTGTAACCATAGCAGTATCGGTCGACGAAATACAAAACCCAGACAAACTGCTACGAGATGCGTTTTAATCTCGAGGGCACCAACAATTACCTTACAAGCAACAACTTGCCTCAACAACCTAACTAATCTGATCCTTGATGTCTTGGGTTGAACCACCGATTTTGGATGCAGCAATTCTTTGTCTAAAGTTAAATTTCCCGGCATTTTGTGTGCAATGATAACCCTACCAAGCATGCAAATTCCGGCGTGGCCGCTTCTAGCAGCGATACCACTAACCACATTGAGCGTCACCCTCTCCGCCCCCCCTCCTTGGAGATCAGGTAGCAGAAACAACGCATTTTTACTCGACATTTTATCCTCAATAATCAATTTCGCCTTTACGATTTCTTCTCACGTAGATGCTAGCAGAGTCAACCATTCGCGCGCCACATCGTCCGGCGCAAACCGTCCTACATTTGCTTGGCCGCGCAACCCAATTACCTCACGAACTCCGGGTGAAGTCATTAGGAAAGCAAGTGCATCAGCCATGCCATCTATATCAAGATGCTTAACCAATACTCCGGACACCTGATGCTCTATTAACTCACCGGGCCCGTCCGGACAATTGAACGAGACCACGGGCAAACCAAACGTCATTGCCTCCACTATTACTAAACCGAAGCCCTCAAACCTCGAGGACAAAGCAAATATACTGGCTAATTTGTATTCATTGGCAACATCCGCTCTCCGACCAGCAAATTCTATCTCTTCCAATATACCTAATCGCAGCGCTAATTCCTCGAGTTCACTCCTAAGAGGGCCGTCACCTACTAGGCGAAGTCTCCAGCCAATGCGATACTCCGTCTCGATCCGTCCCCAAGCATTCAGCAAGAGGTCATAGCCTTTTTCCCGAACCAATCTTCCAACGGCAAGAACAGTTTTCATTCTCTCGCCCTGATCCTCTCTCCCTTCCCTGCTGTGGTGCAGTGGATTCATGTTCCGGATCACGGAAATCCTGCCTTCCCTTATTTTATATTTCTCTAGCCATCTGCGACGGTCTGCCTCTGTAAGGACGACTACATGATTGCTATATCTCGCGGCGAGATGCCGCGCAATCCGCCTAAGTGGCGTCCCCAGCGAAACATCAGCGCCAAAGTGTTCCCAATTGATCGTTTTAACGGACAGGGCAAAGCATGCAGGTAACACAAAAGCCGCCAAAAATGACTCGACGATGACGACAATGTCAGGACGATACTCTTTTATGAACGTGCGTAGCCTTAGAATAAAGCCCACTGCGCGCAATTGTAGGCTTCCGCTATTCGAGTAGATTTCCCTTAGCTCAACTCTGGGGTCGGTTTCAAAGAAACTCCGATTTCCGTTCGCGGCGCTGAGCACAGCGACTTCATATTGACCGCTCCGGCTGAGCCTATTGACAATATTCGCGCAAGCACGCTCGGTTCCGCCAGACAGACCTTGACTTCCAGTCACAAAGAGAACTTTCTTCATAGCTCAACTTCTAATTCGTCGACAGGATTCGGCGCTGGCATAAAGTAGCACCCCCTTTTCTCAAAGAGCGGCTGCATTGAATTCAGAATATGAGGAGCATTTTTATATGTAATGATTATCTTCTTGAGCCTGGGATGTTCGACATTCAACAACGCAGTACTACCAATGGAGTAGACGGAAACCTCAGCGTACTCCATAAGCTTTTCTGCGATATATTGCTCCGCAATTAAATTCGTCATTTTTGCGTTATTGATGTCTTTTAAATCATATTCCCGCGGGTGAGGCAGATACTCGTCCACGCTCAGCGCATTCAATAGATTCGTATACTGCACCAGCAAACCATCATCTCGGAAATCTGAAACTGGTTGCCCAAGAAAAATTCGAATGCTCTCTTTATTTAGGCGCCTGCTTCTACCCATTACCTCTTTGAAAAGAGGCACCGAAACCAGTCGCGTGGCATCAACTATGTTTTCGAATCCTGGATAAATAGTGTAGTGTGCGGCCACACTTTCTCGTATCCACAATTGATCAACTGCACCGCGCAATACGCGTTCCACGACACGTCGAGGCCATGAGCGCCGCATAGGCTTGTGATACACACTCTCCCTTACAATGTTTGCGGTCCCATCATCAAATGTCAGAATCGTAGCAAATCGATACCGGTTTATGGCATACTGAATATAAAAATTATCGATACAGGCGAATGCAATGCTTTCTTCATCCTGAATCTTTAGATCTCTGAACGCCTGACGAAAACGTTCGAAATGCTCAGGAAATCGCGAATCTAGTTTTATATAGACACAATCTACAGCCAGACGCGATAGTAAATCATAGTAATGTCGGTGCTTCGCGTTATCGATCCAGGTATAATAAATCAGCTTGAATGCGGAAACTCCTCTAGCCTCAACCATCGCTTTGGCTATCAGCGTCTGCAGCGGGGTACAACATAGTATCAACATCAAGAGGCCTCATTCTTCATCGCGTTACGCCCAATTTTGAAAAATTACCTGCCGCCCTCTCAGGCATCGTTCACGCCAACTGTGCGTGACTTTTTACACCAGGGAAACCACGGCATCGGGTAAACCCGCTGAGCGAGGCGCCAAGTCAAAAGGAATTTCGCAGCCATACCAAGAGCAAATCCAACCCCGATCCCTGCCACGCCCATGCTGGGAGCCAACCACCACGACGAGCCGACGCCTATAGCACCCGCTGCTAGCGTATAGACTCCAAGCCGCATGGTCTTCCTAGTAAAAAAGATATAGTTGGTTACCATCAAGTACATACCACCAAACGCCTGCCCTAACGCAATCCATCCCAGCGCACCAGCTGCATCCCCATATGCCGGCCCAGCACAAATCAAGATAATCTGCGGTGCACACGCGGCTATACCCCCTGCCACAATCAAGGCGCAAATAAAATAGCCCCAGGTTCCACGTACTATCAATTGCTTCTGTCGGGGACCGCTCGCCGTAAGGTTCTCAAAAAGCCAAGGGACAAACGCCTTGTTAAATGCATCAGCAATCATAGCCATTGCCATTCCAAGTTGCGCAGCCACCATATAGACACCCGCGGCCTGTAAGCCTAGCCTTTCATTTGCGACGAATCGATCCGCAAGGGCCAATAGAAATCCGCCCAATGCGTGCGGTACTAATGGAATGCCGTATCGAAATATCTCACGCATGTAGTTAGTATTTAAACGCATATCAATCCAGCCGCCGCGCATCAACGATACAAGGGCCAGGGCGCCATAAAGGAGCGTAGACAGGGATTGCCCCCACAGGCGCCCTTCCGCGCTTCGCTCGACCCAAAGCACAAGTGTCAGAGATAGCAGACAATTTACACCGCTTAGGCTTACCTGGAAGACGCCATACTGAATCGGCTTACGCTCCATTAACCATACTCCCAGCCGAATCTGAGAGACAAAACTAGCACAAGATACAGCGACCGCAGATAACAGCCAGAACGGAGAAACGGCAATCCATTTACTCAACTCCGGAGCCACTAGCGCGACCAATGCGGCAGTGACCGATGTACTTACACCCAATACCCAAAGACTGGCACCAACGTAATTGGAGAAGTCAACATTGTCTCTACTTGCATAACGCGAGTTTACTGCTCCTTGGACACTCAATCCTGTAAACGCCGCAAGAATTCCCAGCAGAGTGTTGAACATGGCAATAACACCATATTCTTGCGGCGATAACGCCCGCGTAAGGATTGGCAGAAGCAGGAACGGCAATAGCCCATTTAATATATTCGAGACAGAATATATTGCTGCGTTACTCATCAGAGAGACTAATGCCCTCCCTGCTATCGCTCTCTTTATCAGAGAAAAGGCGGCGTTGTTCATCGTTAGCCAGATACGATTATCGAGATCAGCTTGCTTTCTCGGCGCCAAAATATATTGAGAAAGACGTCTCTAAAAGCTTGTTTTTGTTAAACCTACGCAGCGCATGCTGACGCGCAGCATGTCCCATACGGCGGCGAAGGCCAGCATCCTCAGCAAGCTTTTTTGTGTAGATCAGTATCTCTTCTTCGGAGTCGGCCAAAAAGCCGGTTTCGCCGTGAACTACAATATCCTTGTTGCCAACGATGTTGGTTACGACTGCCGGAATTCCAATGGCCTGAGCTTCGATCAACGCAATCGGTAAGCCTTCCCAAAGAGAAGTAAACAAAAAAATATCGCTCCCCGCCAAGGCTTGCATCAACCGCGCTTTATTCAGCCAACCACTTACTTCCACCGGGCTATCTCCGATCCACTCTTTTTTTAAAGTTGCATCGCCGTCGCCGAGCCACATGAAGCGCGTGTTCCCTTCGCATGACAACTTTCTAGCGACCTCAGCGAATCGCCACGGGGCTTTGGCGTAGGTCACTCGTCCGGAAATCGCGATAATGACAGCCTCATCACCCATTCTTTGCTCAGGAGTTTTTTCCGGGATAGTGTCTAAATCTATGGCATTCTCCAGCAAGTATGTATGTCTTTTCTTTAGATAAATTTTAGCATAATCACGCTCTGTCGCCGAGCAAGCACTAATCTTTCCCCCTAGGGAATGGAGTAGGCGCTCAATCCAAAGAAAGGCCATGCGCTTTCGCGAGGAGACGTCCCGGCGGAGAAACGAGAATCCATGCGGAGAGTAGCAAGTCTTTCCGATCTGGAATGTTAATAATGCTGCAATGCGTCCTAGTGCTCCTGCTTTAGAAGAATGGCAGTGAATTGCATCATATTTTCCGCGAGTAAAAAATCCCAAAAGAATCGTCAATGATTTCAGATCCATGGGCCCGATTTCACTGCGCATATGAATGATGACGCGCCTAACCTGAGGATCGAAAAGCTGCCGTAGAATTTCTTCGTCCGGGGTGTCGGGCCGGAGGGAGTGAAGGAGGGTGACACTGTGCCCTGCGCGAACCTGTTCGTTTGCCAAAAGTGCGATGCTATGCAGTACACCACCAGCCAACGCCTCAGTGAGGTGAAGAATTTTACGCATGTATTTCCCTTGGCGTTTGCCATTGCTGATGCCAGCAAAAGCAATAAAGTACTAGCGGCAGCATAGGCGTTAGATGTTTTATATACGACCCATAATCTGGTTCGAAAATACTCTGAATTGTCACGAACGCAACGATCAGTGCCAGACAGCGATTCTCTCTCGTGGGCTTAGACAAATACCTAGCTGCAATCGATGATTTAATCACCAAAAATAGCCGAACACCTAGAGAGGATGTCACCAGGAAGAATATAAAATATTGGATATTTCCCGTTAATAGCGGGAACGGAAAGAACATCAAGAAGAACTGAATCACCCCATTTGCCCATTCCAGCACCGGATTCCCGATTGGCAATAATGGTTTAATCATAGTCTGCGCATCTACGTCATATTCTCGCACCTCATTCACCGAATAGCGATAATATGCAAGATCGATGCCAAGTACGCCGTGAAATATAATCGAAAGCGCCAGAAATGCAACGACGATACTTAATAATACAAATGAAATGCTACGACTTATTTTAAATGCAATTCTATAATAAAAATACAAAAGCAAAACCAAGAACCAGTATGTTCTAAAATAAGCTGCGTACGCGCAAACCAAAACGAACCACAGCACCTGCTGTCTTCTAGAATTCGACAGCAAGAAAAACAGAAAAGCCACTAGCATAACTAGTGACTCTTTGGAATACTGCGCTAGGTAGATAGCCCCGACAAGGCATGAAAAGAAAAATATCAGGACATTATGAAGACCACCCAGGTCTACTCGTGTCGGGGCAGAAAAACATTTTATGGAAAAAATAGAAAAAATAATAATGGTAATGATTGCTGCAATGCGCTCGTTACCGGCCAGCAAAAATAAATCGTAGAATAACGCGGTATTTGAATAGGAATCACCGATAATGAAACCATTAAATCGCCCAAATAACGACGCAATGTGTCCACTATCGTAGAAATACTTTCGCGGCAACAAATCCCTGTTGAAAGCAGAAAAACAGACACAGACAACCAGCCACGAGACGAGAAGCCCATTAATAATCTTGGCATTATTAAATCGAATGGCACTGGCTCGATATGCCGCGACGTCGACACTCATGATTCGATGAATTTCCTTATAGCAAGTTTCCACTAGGCTGTGACCTTTCGACGTTTCATCCCAGATGGGAGTAGTCGTCGACGGTCAGCCTTTGTTGGGTTCGTATTGATACGCTATATAGCGGTAGGAGCCGTATTTTGCTCCATAGCCATAGCGGCCCGAGTGTGGTTTGACGCCATTGAAGAGCACCCCCTTCACTTGAACTCCGCTCTGCCCAAGCCGACGCGACGCTTCAACGATTTCGCCAGCCTTTGTTGTGTCAGCTAGCGCCACCAAGAATGCTGCTCCGGCAAGGGGCGCGAGAATCGCGGCATCGGCCGCAGCCAGTACCGGTGGCGTATCCAGAACAATGTAGTCGTATTGCCGTGACAATTCTTCCAGTAACTCGCTTACACGCGGATTCAATAGTAATTCAGCGGGGTTAGGAGGTAGGCTGCCAGTCGACATGAATTCCAGATTCGCAATGGGCAACTTGTGTATCGCGGATTCTAGGTCGGTCGTGCCGACGATCAGCTCGGACAAGCCTTTGTCACGCCCCAATCCGAAGTACTGATTGAGATAGCCTTTGCGTACGTCGGCGTCGATCAAGAGCACTCGCTTACCCGCCGATGCCATCACCACAGCGAAGTTCGCAGACACAAACGACTTGCCGACGCCCGGCGATGGGCCCGTTAGGATCACAATATTGTTCCGTGCTTCAAGCATTGCGAACTGCAATGCCGTACGAAAGCTGCGTAGACTTTCAATTGCTGGTTCATGCGGATGTGTCTGCGCCAACACTAAGATATTCTTCCCCTTCGCGTGGATCTGCTTTGCTAACTCCTTCTGCTGGTCGGAGAATGGAATTGTCGCGTAGACGCTTAATCCCGTGTACTGCTCGATCTCGTGCGGGTCAGTAATCCCACCAAACAGCATATTTCTTGCAAAGGCAGCTGCAATACCCACGATCAAGCCGGCAACTCCAGAAATTACCAATACTAATGGGCGGATAGGTTTGATTGGCACTTGAGGCGTTACTGCGGCATCGACGACGCGCACATTGCCGACCTTACCCGCCTTAATCAGACTCAATTGCTGAGCACTCTGCAACATCGCAATGTATAAATCGTTGCTAACGCGAACATCGCGTTCTTTGCGCACAATATCCTGCTCTAGCGTTGGCAATTGCCTTATCCGTTTATCGGCGCTAGCGATTTGTTCCTGCAACGCACTTATCTGTTCGTCGACCGTAAGCAGGCTAGGATGGGACGATGCAAAGCGCTTCACCAGCTCTTCTCGCTTCTGCTTGAGCGCGAACAACTGACTTTGTGCCTCTACGGACAGTTGAAGGGCCAGTTTCGCTTCGCCGCTCACATCAACTGAACCGCGCTCCTTTCGCAACGTCGTGTAACTTTGCTCGGCACGCTCCAATGCAGTTTTCATCTTGGGAAGCTGTACATCGAGGAACTCGAGTGATTTTGCAGCCTCGGCGGATTTTCGCTCGATATTTTGCTGTACGTATTCGCCACCAATCTCGTTCAGAATCAGACTAATCGCCGCAGGATTTGCGCCCTCAAGCGTAGCCCCAATAACGCCGGATTGCTGCTTACCTTTCTCTAGGATTTTCAGGCTACTCTGAATTTGCTCAATGACTCCGAGACGCGAATGCCGAACCACCACAAAATTGACACCTGGCTCGCCTTTCAACGACGTCACAGTGAGCTGCACTTCACCGGAGGCGGTTGGGAACAGTTCTGCTTGCCCCACGCGCCCCTCAAATTTCATGTCGGCGTCAGGGCCGGTTAGCCGATAGCGGTTAGCAGGCAGCACCGTCAGCGTGAATGGCTTGCCTTCCATGACGTTTGGGACATCAAACTTTGCAACACTCGCAGCCTCCGGCCCCCAGGCAAAGCCCCCCATCTCGAAGAAGCCCGATCGCGATACACTATGCCGTTGTTTAGCAATCCACCGACCTACAACTGGAAAATATTGCGGAGTTACACTGATGTAGAGCTTCAGATTGTCTACTGCGCGCGCGACGACGAGTCTTGAGCGTATTATTTCTATTTCTCCGGCTGTGACCGATTTTGTCTCAAATAGAGACGAAACGTTTGCAACTAGGTTTCCTGTTGCCGCCTCAGAATTGTCCTCAACTTGCAACATAATGTCGGCTTGGTAAATAGGCGTAGCAACAATGGTGTAAAGGCCACCAAGCGCAAGCGAAACAGCTGTGAGGATGCCGATCAGCCACCGATTCGCTACCAGGCTATCCAGATAGGCCCCAAGTTCTATCTCATTGTGGCCAATGTTGCTTGAGGTTTGCTGACTGATTATATTCATTCAAATCTTCACAAATTGATTCAAGGCTACTGCAATTCATCGCACTGGCAATCTATCTTGTGCAGAAGATTTACTGCGATCCATGCATCACCGTGGTAACATTATTAATGGTTTCAATTCTGCGCACCCAATCATGCACTCCACGCTCGATTGACGATAAGGAAACGGAAAAGGCATGACTCCCCATCCTATAGGGGTCTGCCACATCGAAGTTTCCGTATTCACCGATTCGGAATACCTTTCCCGATATCGAAGGGAACAACCTCTCGACGAATCTCCGCTGCTCTCGATCCATAACCAAAATTAGATCAGCCTGCTCGCACATCCAACCTGCTATTTGCTGTGCTTTGTGACCGCTTATGTCTATGCCAGAAGCGTTTAACAATTCGCACGCACTGGACTCGGCAGGCTGACCAACTAATGCAGAGATACCAGCTGAAATTATATTTATTTCGGGAAGCCGCGCCCGGAGCAGCCCCTCCGCCATTGGGCTGCGGCAAATATTCCCGATGCAAACAACTAGCAAGTTTTTGATCATTGGCATTAATCAACGGGACACCGACGTAGCGGTTGAGTTAAGGAAACTCCCGCTCGGAATCAGCTGATTTATCACTCGGCTCCAGCGCACTACACCAGCGGCATCTACATACACTACATCTTTTGGCTTCAGTTCAAAGCTTTCCGCAAGTGCCATTGCCACAGGAGACTTCCCGTCCAAGTGAAATACCTGCGGGTCGTTGTCGGCACTCTTTCGAATGACATAGACCGCTTTGGCATCGGAGGAGATTGGGTTAACGCCACCCGCTTCGCCAAGAGCTTCGTTCAAGGTCAGACGCCCGTTGCGAGGTAGAACTGTTGATGGGCGGAGTACTTCGCCTGTGACGAAGACCCTACTGTCCTCCCGCGGTTCTACACGGACGATATCGCCGTTACGAAGCAGAATTTTCGCTGGGTCGATTCCCTGCTGCAGAAGCGCGGGCAGGTTAACGGAGTAATTCTTGCCACCGCGCGCGACTCGGATGCTACTGCTGTCACCAGTAGCTACGTTGATACCGCCGCTGCGGTTGATCGCTTCAATCAAGGTCATGGGCACGTCATCGATAGTCTGGGGGCCCGGCGTTTTCACTTCGCCATCCAGGTAGACGCGCTTGCTTCGGTAGCCGAGCACCCGTACCGTGATCTGCGGCAAATTGATGACGTCCTTGAGTTGCTTGCTCAGATCACCTCGTATCTCGCTAGGTGTCTTGTTAACTACCTTGACCACTCCAGCGTATGGAAATTGGATCTCGCCATCTGGGCTCACCAAATAGCCGGATAAGGTTCCACCACCGAAGGTCGCTGCCTCATAGGCCGATCCGATTGAATAGGTCTGAGTTGGAAACACCAGTTCCGGGTGATCCCATACGACGACAGACAGAATATCGCCGATGCCGACTTTGTAGGGCTGCGGCGTGCCAAATATCTCTTCCACGCCTTCATTCACGGGCTTGCTGGAAGCCTTCATTGCTCGCAACAGATCAGGTGTGATCTGCGTGACCTTGGGCACCGAATTCGGATCTTCCGGATCAAGGGGACGCAGCGGATCGAAGCGCATCCCCGGCGCTAGTGCGCAGGATGCGAGCAGTGGAACCGTCCCCAGCAACAGCAACGCTCTACGGAAAGATGGAAGGCTAGAAGGCTTGAACACGTCTGAATAATTCCCTTGATACCCGAAAGGTCCGCGCTCCTGGCCGTCTCCCGGCGGGGATTGCTGCGACGAATCCGCTTGTCCAACATGGCACACGTTGGGTGCCTTTCCGCTTCGTTGGCCTGCAGGGTGGAGATGAACTTTGCGGCGATGACTTCTTGATGCCTGCACGCATTGCTCGTGCAGTGCATCACTGCGCGAAGACCGGCGAAGTGTATGGCTCCTAGGGGTAGATCTTCAAGGCGAACCGGCCGTTTTTGCCGTGTTTTCTATCCCCACTGAAGAGTGGACCCGACAAAAGGAGGGATGCCTCTAAAGGGGGTAATGCAGAAGTATTCAGTATGTGTTCATGATGGAGAATCCTGCCTCTGTTGGTACGATTTCACCCGATTGGGCTATGCGGCTTTTGCGGCTTTTCCGGGGGTTTTTCGCGGTTTTTTGTTTTCGCGTTTCGGAATGGTTTGAAGATGAAGCCTGCTCTTTCATCGTCCGATTGCACCGGCCACACATCGGCCACGCATGCACCCCGCAGCGCTTCGCTTCCCCACCAAGGGAGGGATCAAATAACTTCCGGGGGACTTCCCCAGCAATGCGATTTCGTGCTTGCGTGGAGAATAGAAGATGACTGCTCGGCGAGCCTGAAAACATCATGTCGCGATGCATCCGTGCTGCGTTTTTTTGACCATCACCAACCTCAATGCCCGCAAAAAAAAAGGGTGTAGGCGCGGGGAGTGCCTACACCCTATCGGGAATTAGCAAGGGGTCACGCTTGCTAGGGTGGATTATTGGTGCGCTTGGCGATCGAGGTTACCCCGCTAAGGTAGGTGCCACGCTTAGGGGGGGATAGGAATGTGCTGTCGCCTTCAAGAGGGCTGCACCGTCCTGGCCAGTGATGCCTTTGTCCAGACATTCTTACCCTGCGCAGGGATGGGGCCTACCAATGCAGGGTACCGACGATCGGCTCGCCTAACCAGAATGATCCGTGGATGCGGGTTGTCACCTGGAAGGGTAGAAGCAAATGCTGGATTCAATCGAGATTAACTTGGAAGCCGATGCGGCGGCATTCGCGTCGGGCGAGGCCTGGATCGAGGCGCACCTGACGCCGTCGGGATGGGCTTACGGCAGCTACAAGGACGAGAACGCGCACCCTTTCTTGATTCCGGCCCCGAGTGAGTCAGTGCTGACGGTGCGGCGGCACTATATAGTGCGCGGCGCGGCGGCGCCCCGGCGGCTGAGCGAGATCCGCACGACGCGCGCGGATTCCGCCCGGGAGATCATTCGCTTGCTGGAGGCCTTCGGCGAGCCGCATTTCAATGTCAGGACGCAACGGGTGCCCAGAGTCCCCGACGTCACGTTCTGACTGGCATTCCCTTATTGCCCTGCCTTGTCCCCCGCCTGATCATGGCGTCTGCCGACGCCAGGCATACCCGGTCCTGAACGGCAGAACCTAGCCCGAAAGGATGACGGGCTAGGGCAAACGGCGCATTGACCGGCTTTTCTCAGGCGCTACCATCGGGTTAATCGGGCTTGATCTCCTCGGCTTCGGCCTGTCCCGCCGGATTCAGCGCGCGAAGCGCCTCTTGCTGCACGCGTGTACACTTCCGTGTTCTCCTCGGGTTACAGGGTTCGAGGGGGCCACGCAAGGGCGCGATTTTTGCGGCGTGGTCTAGCCTGCGCGGCTAAAACAACGAGACAAGACAGTAAAACAATGAAAGTTTCGACTACCAACGTCCTCAACGTCCTGGAGCAGGACGAAATCGCTGCCGTCCGGGATCTGGCGCGCAACGTCTCGCATCCTCCAGTCTTTGTCTTGCTTCGCGCTGCCTTTATCGCGATGGCCGTAGTGGGTGTGCTGTGCTTCGCGGCGAGCAGTTTCCATCTCGACGGTTTTGAGTACGTGGGGACCGGCGCGGCGGTGCTGGCGGCTCTGCTGTTCCTTGCGGAGCGCCGCTGGTTTGGTAACCGCGACGAGGTCGTAGTGCCGGCCGAGCAGGTTGCGGCGCTGCGCGGGCAGCTTCGCCAGGAGATGTTTGCCAAGCTGGAGGAGGTGGCGCGCCGCCTGACGCACGATGGCCCGGGGGATGGGGTTATCCGGGTGCGCACCTTGTGGCAGTTCCTGTCGGAATCCGTGGCCAGCGAGACGCTCAAGCGCCGGAATGCCCGCGGGCCCGCCAAGGAATCTGAAGTGGGCTGAGCTACAACGCGCGCAACCGGGGGCGGCCAGGCCGCCCTGCCCCGACATCCTCGCCATATCCCCAACGACCACACTGCTTGGCCGCGGCTAGCCTTTGCGCGGCAGCTTGCTTCCCGCCCCTCGTTCTGTAATTTCTGAACAGGTTCCCGCCATGCTGCTCCTGGGAAATCAACACGTCCCCAGTTTTGAGGTCGCCTGGAAGATAAGTTTCGATGCGTGGATGGGCTGACGCAGTTCAGCCAGGGGAAGTGGGTGGGGGTCCGAGGATGGTAGCGGGCGGGAACCCAGTCTGCTCAGCGCACTGTGTTTCCGCCCTGAACGGCACCTGCCCCCTCATCGATGGAAGCGACTGACGACCGACCAGGCGCTATGCGTCGCCGCGCCCCTCCCTCTCATGCTGCGCCGCGAGTTCGCTCAGCACCAGTGTCTCGTGCGCCAGTCCGGCCGCTAGTGAGAGCAGATGGCCCTGGATGTCTGCGATCAGATCGCCGAATGTTCCATCGGCGGCGCTGTCGCGGGTCATGAACAGTAGTGCGTAGAGTTGTGCCGCCTTTTCTCCGGCGAGGCTCAGCGGGTTTTCGCACGGGGTATGGGCGGTCACGAACATGTCCGCGCCAGAATGTTCGGCAGTGACGCCGTAGCGGGTGTGCTTACACATGGGCAGCCTCCGTCGCGGTGGCGTTCCGGTGTGCGTGGGCGAGTGGACTAAGGCGGGTCAAGCGTTGCCCGGAATGGGCGAGCGAAGACTGGGGCATGAGTGCCTCCTACGTTAGCGAATCGAAAAATCCCGCCTTGCGGCGGCCGTTCGTCTACGTATTTCGGGCTGCTATTCCCGATCGCTGTTGTTGCAGCGACGAGCAGAGTATAGCCTGAGCAGAACTCGGAGAGAAACGTCGCGCTGGGCCAGCTTGGCTGCGGCTAGCCTTTACGCGGCTGCGCTTGACTTCCCGCTTCTCTTTCTGTAATTTCTGTTTATACAGAAATTACAGAAAGAACAGGTGACGCAATGAAGATCTTGGTGACCGGGGCGAGCGGGCTGGTGGGATGACGGCCCGAGTTCCGGGATCAGCGTGAGCTTTGCCTTTTCAACCTTTTCGCCGCCGGCCTCTTTGGCCGCGCGATACTTCTCTTCACGGTTCGCATTCAACGTCCTGACAACGCCGGCAAAGCAATCGATTGCCTTCTGCTGGGCCTCGTGCAACTCGCTCTTTACAACCCAAGCGCCTGCGCTGTCGTCCCACTCGTAGGCGGTCAGGACATTCCGGACAGCAAAGTGGATCGTGTTTCGCAGGTTCTTGGCCTGCAACGTCAAAGCGAGGCAGGTCTCAAGCAAGTAGCCGTACGGGCGAGCAAGGACGACAACGCGCTGGTCGTTGGACTCGAACCATTCCTGCACGATGTTGTCTGCCTTGCCTTGTGTCATGCCAGAAGGGAGTGCTGTTGAATATCAGGTTCGGAGTGTACCCATTGCACGGCCTCACGCAAGCATTTGCCGTAAAGCAATTGACAGGCTGTCGAGCGACAGCGCTGCGCCGGCTAGCCGCTGCCATCGCGCCGGCATTCAAGACCACGGGTCGCGGCAGGCCGCTCAGGCACGACGCCTTTACTGCTGTCTGCATCACGCTTGTCAAGTGGCGCAACAACCTAAGCCTTCGGGCTATTGAGGCCCTTACCGGGATCGACGCGACGACGGCTTCGCGCTATGCAATCCGGGTATCGAACGCGCTGTGTGAAATGGCCCTGGCACCGCGATGAATCCGTGCCTCCGGTAGGCGTGGGCAAAGGCTTCGCGCTCCGCAGCAGGAAAAGTCTCCAAGTCTGGAATAAAAACGCCGCAAATAACAAGGCTGTTTCATAATTCAGGCGCAGCGTCATCCAGATTCATGTTGTGCACCACTGCAATCGCGCGGACAGATTTCCATGTGCTGGATCGCTACCCGCAGCGCTTGCGTTACTTAGCCGTCGGCATTGCAAAATCCGCCCCTTTGGGCGTGCTATCGGACCAGCGCTGCATGACGGACTTCTGCCGCGTGTAGAAGCGCACGCCCTCCTCGCCATAGGCGTGCATATCGCCAAACAGCGAGCGCTTCCAGCCGCCAAAGCCGTGCCAGGCCATCGGCACCGGGATCGGCACATTGATGCCGACCATGCCGACTTCGATGCGTCGGGCGAATTCGCGCGCCACGCCGCCGTCGCGCGTGAAGCAAGAGACGCCGTTGCCGAACTCGTGCGCGTTGATCAGCGCAACCGCCTCGCCGAAATCTTTCACCCGTACGCAGCCCAGCACGGGTCCGAAGATTTCCTCCTTGTAGATGCGCATCGCGGGCGTAACGAAGTGTTGCGTGGCGTCAATGGGGTTCGGGTAAGGCGAAAGGGGGAGCGCCACGGCGCTTTACGCCGTGGGCAATGTCGGCTGATCGGCACAGCCGGGTCTTGGCAGTCAGGTCTTGATGTCGAGCTTGGTGATTAACTGCTTGAAGGTGGCATTGTCGCGCGCAATCAGGCGTTTGAAAGCGGATTCGTCGAGATAGCCTTCACCCATGTTCTGCTTGGCCATGGTTTCGCGCAAGGCAGGCTCCTGCATGGTCTTCTCGATGGCGGCGCGCAGCACGGCCACCACCTCGGGCGGCGTGCCCTTGGGCGCCGCGATGCCGCGCCAGCCGTTGATGACCAGGTCGACGTTGCGTTCCTTGAGCGTGGGCACCTTTTCCCAGCCCCCCTTTATGCGCTGCTCTGACATCACCGCGAGTGGGCGGATCTTGCCGGCTGCGACATAGGTGGCCACCTCCACCGGCGTGACCGCGACGGCCTCGATATGTCCGCCGAGCAGGTCCAGCACCGCGGGATTGGCGCCGCGGAACGGCACGTGGTTGAGCTGGATCCTGCCCTTGTCCTCCAGCGCGGCCGCCGACAGGTGGCCGAGGGAGCCGGGTCCGGCATTGCCCACTCGGAGCATGCCGGGCTGCTTGCGGGCGGCGGCCAGGAACTCCTCGATCGTCTGGTACGGCGAGTCGGCGCGCACCGCAATGGTGGCCGGGTCGGCGTTCAGGCGAGCCAGCGGAATCATGTCGTCCGCGGTGAACTTGGCCAGGCCCATATGCGGAATCATCGTCAGCTCGACCGTAATGATGGCGAGCCGATAGCCGTCCGGCTTGGCGCTGACCAAGTCGGCCCAGCCCACCGCACCGCTGGCGCCGGACTTGTTCAGGACCACGAAGCTCTGCGGCAAATGCTTGCGCGCCGCTTCGGCGAAGGCACGCGCCAGCACGTCGGTACCGCCCCCCGCGGCAAACGGCACGATCAGTTCGATCGGATGGGTTGGATACGCCCCGCCCTGGGCAAAAGCCGGGCAAACCGCCACGGCGGACACGACTGCCATGGCGCGCAGTACGGCGCGGCGTTGAAGAAGCGATGAGGTCATGATGCGGCGTCTCTACGATGAACTTTGCTTGGAATGACTCGGTGGTTTTTGCGCTGCGCTTAGTCCAGTCGGATGCCGGCCGCCTTGATCACCCCGGACCACAACTTCTGCTCGCTGCGCGTGAACTGGTTGAATTCCTGAGGAGACATCGGCATCGGCTGGATGCCGAGTTCCTCCAGCTTGGCGCGAGTCTCCGGATGCTGCAGCGCTGCGACCAACTCCTTGCTCAGGCGTGTCACCACCGGCGCCGGCAGCCGCGCCGGGCCGACGAAGCCTTGCCAGGCGTAGGCCTCGAAGCCGGGCAGGCCCGCTTCGGCCATGGTCGGCACATCGGGCAGGATGGCCAGCCGCTGCGGCGTAGCCACCGCCAGCACGCGAATCTTGCCGCTGCGGATCAAGGACAGGCTGGGCGGCAGGTCGACGAACATCGACTGCACCTGCCCCGCCATCAGGTCCTGCAGCGCGGGCGAAGAACCCTTATAGGGGACGTGCAGGATATCGGTCTTGGTGCGCTGTTTGAACAGTTCCAACGCGACATGCAGTGGCGAACCCGGCCCCGACGATGCAGAGGAAACCTTACCGGGTGTCTTGCGCGCCAGCGCCAGGAATTCCTTCAGGTCGCGCGCCGGGAAAGCCGGATGCACGGCCAGCACCAGCGGCATGCGCCCCAGCCCTCCAATAAAGGTGAAGTCCTTGTCGGCGTCGTAGCTCAGGGTGGCGTACATGGCCGGGTTGAAGGCCAGCGTCCCCGAATCCGCGGTGCCGATGGTGTAGCCGTCAGGCGCGGCGCGCGCGATCGCGGTGGCGCCGATGATGCTGGCGGCGCCTGGGCGGTTTTCCACCACCACCGGCTGGCCCAGGTCCTGCCCCATCTTCACGGCCAGGCCGCGCGCGATCACGTCCGTAGTGCCGCCCGGCGCGTAGGGGACAATCCATTTGACCGGCTGAGTTGGGTAGGCCTGCGCGTGCGCGCCGCCGGCGCAGCCAAGCGCCAGCGCGGCACTCGTCAAGATACGGGCGAGTTTGCTCTTCATGTCGATGTCTCCAGTTGTGCCGGGAACTACGATGTTCCCTTGTCTTTTCGAATCTGGCCGCGGGTGAGCAGCAGGCGTTCAGCGCGGTACGAGCATCCACTCATGCGCGGGATCGTTCTTGAACGCCCAGCGCCGCTCGGGGCCGGCCATCGTGTTGAGGTAATACAGGTCGTAGCCGTACGGCACGGCGCAAGGGTGGTAGCCGCGCGGCACCATCACGGTGTCGCGATGCTCCACGGCCATCGCCTCGTCGAGGCTGCGGTCGTCGGTGTACACGCGCTGGAAGGCAAATCCCTGCGGCGGATTGATCTGGTGGTAGTACGCTTCCTCCAGCGCTGTCTCGTCCGTGCCCGCACTGTCGTGCTTGTGCGGCGGGTAGCTGGACGAATGGCCGGAAGGCGTGATCACCTCCACCACCAGCAGCCCTTCGGCCGGTTCGCTCTCGGGCAGGATGTCACAGACATAGCGCGTATTGGCGCCCTCCCCCCGCACGCTGCGCCGCATCTGGCCTGGCTCAATCACGCGCGCTGGCAAGCGGCCCTGCGCCGGCGCGGTGCTGAGCGCCACCTCGGCCCCGGTGCGCGCGTCGATGCATACGTCGCGGCCCGGGGGCACGTAGATCGCATAGGGAGACTGATCCTCAAACACCGACTGGCGGCTGCCCAGCGCGGAATAGCGTTGGTTCCCGACCAGCACGTCGAGCTGGCCGGACAGCACCGTAATGCACAACTCGCGCGTGCCGGTGGCAAACGCCTCGGCCTCGCCCGCGCCTAATCGCAGCGCCTTGAAGCCCACGTGCCGCCAGCCTGCCGACCGGGGTGTAATGTCCGCGATCACGCGGCCGGGTTGCGCCTTGACGAGCAGGCTGCGGCCCGCTTGCGCCAGGTTCGCCCCGTTGGCGCCATTTGGGAACACTTCGGCGTGGCTCATATGACCCCCTGCTCAATGGCAACCGCCTCTGCCTGTGCCGCCGGGCGGCTGGCTCGCCAGCCTGCGATCAGGCGGCGGAAATTGGCGCCCACCTGCGCCCGGAACGAGGCGTCGTCGATCTCCTTGCCAAGCCAGGCCAGGCTGGCATCGGCCCAGACCGTGCGGCCGATCATAAAACCCTTGACCAGCGGCGAGGTCGCTTGTCCGAAGCTCTCCACCAGTTGTTCAAGCGGCTGGTTCAGGCCAAGGATCACGGCGCCACGGCACCACGGATCGCGCTCCTTCACCAGGGCCTCCAGCGCACGCCACTGGTGGTTGGCCATCGCGCCCACCTTCCACCATTCCGGCTTCAGCCCGATATCGTAGAAGTGGCGGATCGCGCGCACCACGGCCTCGCCCTCGTCGTCGGGCGCCAAGCTGTCCTTGGGCGGAATCACTTCGAGCAGCAGTTCGTGGCCGCTATACCGCGTGGCTTCCCACACCACCTGCAACTGTTCGTCCTGCTCCGCGCGCAGCGCCGCCGGATCGTCCGGGTGATAGAAAACGAGGCACTTCACCACCTGCTCGCGCGGCCAGTGCGCGAGATCCGAGGCCAGCGAACGCGTGCCGTCGAAGCGCAGCGGGCGCGAACCTGGCAGCTCGATTGGCCGGCCCAGCCACCAGCCGCGGCCGGTCGCGTCGTGCAGGGCGGACTCGCCCAGGCGGCCATCGATCAGCACGCCGATCTTGCCGCGGCAGCCGGCTTCGGTCTCCACCTCGGCTACCACTTCCGTAATCAGGCGCTTGAGCGCCGGCACGGCGCTGGCGTCGGCGCCCACGGCACGCGCCATGTCCTCGAACTGCGCGCGATGATCGTAGGCCAGGACATACAGCTCCGGCCATTGCGGCCGCTTGATCGATACGCGATGCAGGTGCGCAAGCTCCGCATCCTGGTCCGGGCGCGAATGCCGCTGGCCCGAGAACCAGTGCGCCAACTCCGCCGGCGTCGGCATGGCCGGTGCGCAACCGTGTCGGGACACCACGATGGCGCCGCAGGCATTGGCGATGGCCGCGGCCTCGCGCCAGTCCTTGCCACGCAGCAGGCCGCTCAGCAAGCCGGAGGCAAAGGCATCGCCCGCCCCCAGCACGTTGAGCACCTCTACGCGCTCGCCGTGCACGGTCAGCGCGTCGTCGATGGCAGCCGGAATCCCACCCTGCACGACGGAACATCCCAGCGGGCCCCGCTTGACCACCAGCGTGGCACCGGTACACGCGCGCACGCGGCGCAGGCTGGCCATCAGGTCGGCCTCGCCGCCGGCGATCAGCCATTCTTCCTCCGTGCCGATGATCAGCTCAAAGGCGCCGAGCTGCGCCTGCAAGTGCAGGCTGACCTCAGCGTTACCGATATAGCGCGTCTCGCCATCGCCCTTGCCCGTCAGGCCCCACAGCACTGGCCGGTAGTCAATATCCAGTACCCGCACCACGCCATGCCGCCCGGCGATATCCAGCGCGCGCAGCGAGGCCGCCAGCACGCCCGGCGTGCTCAGGTGCGTACCCGTGATCACCAGGCTGCGGCAGCGGGCCAGGAAGTCGGCGTCGATCGCCTCGACATCCAGCGCCATATCGGCGCAGTTTTCGCGGGCGAACAGCAGCGGGAAAGTGTCCTGGTCCTTGATACCCAGGAGTACCATCCCGGTCAGGCGCGCGTCGTCGATCTGCACCTGGCTGACGTCGCAGCCTTCCCGGATAAGCGTATCAAGCAGGAAACGTCCGTTCTGCTCGTTGCCGACCCGCGAGATCATCGCCGAGCGCAGGCCCAGCCGGGCCGTGCCAAAAGCGATATTGGCCGAGGAGCCGCCGAGGTATTTGGCGAAGGTGCTCGCCGACTCCAGGCCGCAACCAATCTGCTGGGCATAAAGGTCGACCGCCAGCCGTCCCAGGCAGGCGACATCGATGTCCCGGTCGGCGGGAAAGGAAAGAGAACGCATTCGTGTCCGTCATCAGGTCATAGACTGCCGCTGCGCGACAGGAATCAAGGGAAAGCCGAGGGAAAGGTTTCGCGTCCCCTCCTCGTCTTGGATGGAATGATAGCCGAGAAATAGAATTTTTGTTCCGTTTTTGTACTTATGAGAAAATATTTTCCATTCCGAACTTCCCCTCGCCGTGACGCGGGGGGTGTCGCCCTGCCCGCTACCCCACACGCCCCAGCATGACCACGAACCCCCCCTACGCCAACGCCGACCAATTTCTGGCCTCCATGCAAGCCGGCTTCCCCAGCCTGAGCAAGCAGTTGAAGACCATCGCCCAATACGTCGAGAAAAACCGCGAGCGCCTCGTCCTCGATGGTGTGCACGATGTAGCCCGCCATTGCGGCGTGCAGCCGTCAGCGATCATTCGCTTCGCCAAGCATTTTGGTTTCTCGGGGTTCTCGCAGATGCAGGCGCTGTTCCGCGACAGTGCGGCCCGGCAACTCGCGCCTAACCGGGACTATCAGGATCGAGTTCGGGACCTGATCCGGGTCAGTGAAAGGCCGCTCTCTCCCACCGGCATCGCGCAGGAGGTCATCGCCGGCAGCATCGAAAGCCTGGAAGCCCTCCAGCGCGGGGTCACCGACACGCTATTTGACGAGGCGGTGGAACTCCTGGTGCAAGCACCCTCGATCTGGCTGGCGGCGTCGCGCCGCGCCTTCCCGGTGGGGGCCTATCTCGCTTACGCGCTGCAACACACGGGCAAGCCGATTCAGTGGCTGAACGGGCTGGGGTATATGCAGCAGGGGCAACTGCGGGCGCTTAAGCCAGACGATGTGATGATTGCCGTGTCGTTCGAGCCCTATGCGCAGGAGACGCTGCTGGCAGTGCAGGAAGCGGTCGAACGCGGAGCGCGCGTACTTGCCATTAGCGATAGTCCACTTAGTCCTTTGGCGGATCATGCGCGGGTTTTGCTGCCGGTGCAGGATGGCGCTACGTTCGGGTTCCGGTCGCTGACTAGTACGCTTTGCCTGGCGCAATCGCTGTTCATGGCACTGGCGTATCGGCTGGAGATTGCCTATGCGCAGCCGCTGGCGGAGGCGGCGTCAGGGGGAAAGGCGCGCTCGGGGAGAACTTAGCGTGACGATTTTGTGCGCGCAGGCTTGCATTGAGCGATGGAGCCTGCAAATCGGCCGGACCGAACGCCAACGTCTCGACCACGCACTGAGATGCGCTCCCGAAAGGGCCTCTTCAGTCGCTTAGATTGGAGGCCATGTCCTCAGCCTTCCAGTCGGTGTCGCGCTCCTCGATGGCCAACGTCTTGAACCCCGCATCCGCCCCCGACAACGCATACAGCGCTTGCCCCCGGTTGAGGGTGTCGACAATTCCCGCAAGGTCCCTGGAACTGGAGGCGCGCAGTATGGGCATGGATTTTTTTCACCGGGATAGATGCCTGCACGAACATGTAGCGATGGAGCGAGCTAAAGCCGCGGCGGACGAACGGCTACTCGCTCTGCTGGACCAGCGCCCCGGCGTGCGCGATCGCCGGGCTGAGAGTGGCATACGCATAGTCAGCATCCTACGGCCCATGACTGGCGTGTCTCACCAGTACGCCGGCGGGATAGACAAGGGCTGGCCGGTGGAATTCGAGCACGATCTGGAGGCAGACGCCTTTGGCCCGGCACCAGAGTGACATGGTTTGCCGGCAACTGACACACTCGAACGTCCGTTGATCGTCGCCCGCGTAATGCGGCACGTGATCCCCGAAGCGCTTAGCGTGTACGCCATCAATGCGGCTGCGGGCTTGCCATCGTCAGTGATCCGCGGTTCAACGACTTCTTGCACCAGGCCTTGGCAGCCGCCGCAGGCCCACTTGCCATAGCTGTGGCGGTGCGCGAAGAACTCCGCCAGCAATGTCCATTTGCTCGCTGACGCCCTCTCCCACGCATGCCATCCCTTGTCCGCAGCCTGATGTCCGGCAACGCTCGTCCCCGTGCTCGCAGTGGCATCCAACTCAGCGAAGGTGAGCGGGCAGTGACTGGCCCCTGGGTCTGAGCGTGCTGCAACTAGACTTATTGACTGGCCTCGTCGTCGGCCAGCGGCCTCGAACAGTCGGCGGGTTCACGCCGCGTTTGAGTGACACGCGATCCACAGACACGCCCTCCTGGCGGATTTGTTCCAGCGCCGTCATTGAATTCGGCGCTGTGCTCACGCCGGTGCGGCCCGCTCAACTGTCGACACCTAACTCATCGTCTCCACGATCTTGCTGCTTACAGGCACCCGTTTGGACACTTGTGGCTCGTCTTCGTCCTCACTCTGCTCACAGCCGTGCTCGATACCCCGAGAGAACAACATCCATAGAGCCCACTCCGGCGGACAGGCACCAGTGCGACTTGGACGCTCGCCGCAATTGCCATTTTTGTCCCGGCTCCGAATCACAACACCTTTTCATATGCATTCGTCGCCCAATCCTGCCGTCAGTTTGACGACACTGAATCCCGTAAGTACATCGAACCGTGGGAGCACCGCCAATTCGATGTACGTTGCTATTCGCATTTTTACCCCATGCAATCATTCCTCGGCAATTTTCGATCATGCAAAAGCAACACAAAATCACTGTTCAGGTAGCGATCGCGTCCACTGATGGCCCTCTTTTCGAGAAACTCAGCACCTTTGCAGGCCACGCAGGGAGCAGAGAGCGCGCTCATTACATTAAGACCTTACTAATTCGCGGGTACGAAGTACTTGAGCGAGTTCCCAGCGTGAGTGCTTTGCCCAATCAATCTCCATCTGCCGTCCCGCGCGCGCCCGTAAAGTCACACAAATTCTAGGAGTAGGTAATGTCGAAAAAGGCTACAGACCAACTTGTTGTGGGAATGGACATTGGATATGGCAACATAAAAATGGACTGGGGAGACGGCGACCTTGCATACCCAGCACGAGTGAAGCCTGATTGGTTCGGTGCGACCGAAAGCCATAAACTGAATGGGATGCGAGCCAGCTATGATGAAGTAAAGGTGTTGGTAAATGGCCGATACTATTGGATTGGTCCGGATACCCATTTATACGTTCCCGAGCCGATAGTGACTGATACTTATAGTGACAGCCCAGAATACGAGGCGCACGTCATCGGAGGCCTGCACTACATGTTTCGCAAGAGCGGCGTCATTAGAAGATCCATCCACAAGCTCGTACTCGGATTGCCGCTCTCGCAGTTTTCTCTGAGACGAGAGACGTTGCGTCAACGCTATCAGGGGAAGCGACTCTCAATTCCAACGCCTCCCTCACTCGAAGCCCGATACGGCCCTGAAATTGCGGTACGCCTCCAGAATGTCGAGGTTGTCCCGCAACCCGTTGGGAGCTTAGTGTACTGGGCGACGAGAGAGGGAAGCGAGGAAGACCTCAACGGCGAGCGCGCCAATCTGGTCATTGATCCGGGGGAGCGGACTTTCGATTGGTATGCAGCCAGGGGCACGAAGCCAATCTACGACGAATCAGGAGCTATCCCGGAAGGGATGGCCTCTATTATTTACAGACTGGCGAATACAATGACGAGAGAATTAGGGATCCATATCGATTACTACACAGCGAGCCGTGGGTTAAGGCGAAACGAGCTTGCACTGATCGGCGCGGGAATGATCGACATGGGCCCCTACCATGCGAAGGCGAAAGAATTTGCGGACGATGTAACGGATCAACTCAAGAAGCGTTTGGTGTCGACTGCGTTCGACAATGTGGTGCTCACCGGCGGCGGCCTGCCGCTATTTGAGGAGGCCATCCGAAAGTGCTTCCCTCCAGATATAGTTCGCGTTGTCGCCGAGCCGATGATGGCAAACGCCCGGGGTTTCTATCAATGGGGAGCAGCGGAAGACTGACCAAGAGCAGGTCTGCGCCGATCATTGAATCGGCGTGGACATGAATGATTCTCATCTATCGACCATACTCGTTGGCTGGCGAGGTTTGCGAAGCGCGTCCTCGAAGAGGGACGCTTAGGCACCGCACCTGCAACTGGAGGACACCACGCTGCCGTTGCTCGAACTCGGGCTCGGCACCGAGTGGCTACCTCGGAGCCTGGCCAGGGCGAGAGAACGGGCTGTGGGTGTATCACCCACCGGCGGTCATGTTCAAGTTCGCCGAATTCCGTGCCGGCACCCACCCGCTCACGCCGAGATCTCAGTTTGCGTGGCATTCCCCACGCATGACAACGCACGTGGCCCTGACGGCCCATTCCTCCACAATCAGCGGCCGACATATCCTTCTCATCGCCGGTACCCTCCTCCTGCGAGACACCGAATAACTCGCCAGACCTGGACGGGGCTCTCATCGGAAGGCGGCTGGGCCGGACCATCTCGGTCACGCCGAAGGCAAAGGCCAATCATGCGCACGGCCTAGCCCTCTAAATCCGGCCAATATGTTTGCCAGTCATTTGGGAACAGATCCTTTCTAGTCACCGCGCCATTCGTGGCTTTCTCGATCGGCCAGCCAAACCGGATCGGCACGGGCCGCACGCCGCTAATCCATCGACTCACATCAGGCTGATGCGCGCCGATTGCGCGTGCGATTTTGCGGGCTCTGCCACGCTCTTGGGACAAGTATGTCTTGAGATCCATGACGAAATCATAGCGCTACGCTATTTGTTGTCAATAGCGTAGCGCCCATTTCAAAGCTTAGCGTTCTGCTATCTAATTAGCGTTATGCTAACACCTTCACTCATGCGAACGATCGACGAAATCAGGCGCACCAACCTCGAGCTGGCCATACAGCAGTTCGGCGGAAGGGCTGTCGCGCTCGCCAATGCCGCAGGCCTATCGGCCGCATACATCAGCCAGATCCGGACGAAAGCGCCCGACTCGAAAAGCGGGAAGCCGAAGACGCTGGGGGATGACGCCGCGCGGAAGATTGAGGCGGCAATGCGAGTCCCTGCAGGGTGGATGGATGCTGACCATGGCGCCAAAGACAATGCGCCCGTCAACGACAAATCAACGGCCGGGAACCAGGCGCACGTTTGGCCTTTCAGCACGCCGCGCGCCGAATTGGACCGACTCTCCATTCAGGACAGGGCAAATCTGGACGCAGTGATTGCTAAGTTCGTGGCAGGGTGCCTCTCATAACAAGCGCCCCTTCTGCTGAAGTGCACTCCGGAGGAGCAAGCAATCATTCACCAGACTATTGAGCCTTGAAATTAGCAGGATGCCGTAGCTAGCGGCCAATGCGAATCGCCAACAACTCTGCGCCGCCCGATTGATTGGTGGCGGAGGTTCACAAACCAAGAC
Organism: Cupriavidus sp. CuC1; assembly: GCF_044627735.1. NCBI lineage: Bacteria > Pseudomonadati > Pseudomonadota > Betaproteobacteria > Burkholderiales > Burkholderiaceae > Cupriavidus > Cupriavidus sp. CuC1. Next base: position 26,394 of record NZ_JBIUHC010000122.1, read on the forward strand.
CTGCTACTAACAACGCACGGATTCGTCCATTTTCTCTTCACTCTTGGCCTGCTGGCGCTGATTGCCGCGATGATCCGCCCTGCCCTTGCCGCGTGGTTCATCGTAACGCCTACACCACTGGGGCCTCCGTGCTGAACAACCGTGCTGACAGCGTCTGGCAGTTTTCCTATGGATGAAAAAGGCGAAAAACCACATTCAAATCCTGTCATATGCCAATTCAACGCATCGATACAAACTTTCTTGTAGTCCCTGATACCACCCGCACTACCACTCCGGCAGAGCGGGTAGTTTCTCGACTACGGACACGTGATGGGGTCAACATGACTGTCGCACTCGCTGTAGGTGGATACGCCGTGGTTGTGCTCATTGCGCTGGTCATGGCGGTGCGCTGGGTATGCCGGAATGACCCTGGTTTTCGTGACGATGACTCGCAAGACCAGTAGAGCTGATGACATGGCGAATGTATCCCGACAGCATCAGCACATGACGACTGCTATTGACCATCTGCACGAAGCCGATGAAGTAATAGCGAAGCTCTCCGCATCGCGCCTATCTCTCGAAGACGCAAACACAATCTTGTTCGTCAGTCATTCTGATCCGAGCCTGGTAGACAGCGGATATCTGCACGATCTCTGTCTAGTTTTCGGACTGCATCAGCAGTCCGAAAACGCGGCGCAGAGCCGAGCTTTCAATGGAGTAGGAAGACCATTCACCGCCTACCCTTCGAAGGAGCCATCGGGTTGATAGAGCACATAGCGGTTGCCGATGTTGAGTGCTTTGTCGCGCAGGACCTGAGTGAACATGGTCTCCGGCACGGTGACGCCAAGTGCGGCGAGCTTGCTCCGGAAGTAAGAGAGGCCGGCACCCATCGAAGCGGTGTCGTCCAGGTTGTGATAAATGAATTCCTCCGATGGCTCTTCCGGACCATCGCACTCGGAATTCTCCTCCACGTCGGCAAAGGCCAACTCTGGTGCCGGCGGCGCATTGCAGGGCACGTTCAGGCGCTCCACCCAGAGAAAGAAGTGGTGCAGCGGCCGATCCCAGCCGAGAACGACGTCGATGCGGTAGGACCCGTGGATAGTTTCAAAGTGATGTTGGCTCATGGCAATCTCCAGGTGTGGCGCCGCGCCAGCCTTACGGCTGGCGGCGGCGGTACGGCTTACAGTGCTTCCAGCGCTTTGAGCGCCTTTTCCTTGGCGTTGGCACCAATGCCGAACCAAGCGGAGTTCAGGCGATTGTCCTGACCGCGTGCGCGGATATGGAAATCGTGGTACTCGGTGACCGCGTTGAGCAGCCCCCATGCCGTACCCCTGACACCGTCCAACCCGGCGCCCTTGCCGGCGCCGTTGAATAGCCCCATGACGGTCTTGTAGCCTCGCGACTTGGTGACATCCGGGGTTGCAATCGAACTCATCAAAGACTGCAGCACGGCGTCAGCCTGCGCGGCCGAGACCGGCTTCCGCGACAAGTTCTTCATGCGGTCGATGAAACTGCCGAAGACCTTCTCGCCGATCAAGCCGAGCTGGTCCTGCACCACGGTCGGATCGAATTCCGTGTTGTGGCGTACCTTGATCACCGAGGCGTTGGCCAACGCGGCTTGCGCGCCGTGCAGGCTCAGGTGCAGGGTGTTGTTGCAGACCACACGAACCGAGGTGAACTGCGCGGTCGTTGCGAGCGAGCCATCGCAAGATGTCGCCAGCAACAGGTAGTTCTTCACCGGATCGTTGTCGACCACTTCCGCATCGAAGCCCGTCCTGGCCAGCGCCCAGATTCGGCGCCCGCCCTTCAGGCTGCCCGCGGTCTCGAGCGTGAAGCCCGAGTGAGCGACCAGGTCACGAAAGAATTCCAGGACCTCGCCCGGCTGGACGATTTTGTAGCGATCGGAAACCACCGCCAGCGGCGCGTTGCTGTCGCTTCGGTAGAGCACGTGATGCTCCGGGAAGTCGTGCATCTCGCCATTCATGAACTGCACCGTGCTGCGGTGCAGATGCCAATCCAGCTTGGCTTCGCGGCGCCAGTCTTCGATCGTAGCGTTCTCAGTGAGCTTCTGGCCGAGGCCATGCCACGGCATTGCACCGACGTAGGCCATGGAGGCCGTGCCGTCGAGAGAGAGTTGTAGTTCGTGAGCCATTTGGAATCTCCTGGGTGGCGTTTATGACAATGCGGCTGGGTGCCGCAAAGAAAACCAGGAGGTATCGGACCTTCCGTCTACGCCGCCTCAACGGCGCAAACGGAAGCCCAGAGGGGCTTCACGAAGTTGTGGGAAGAAAGTTAGAACCCGAAGCGCGCGCAGCGCATGCGGGCTAACGGACCGGTGATGCCGGCAGTTGCCAACTCGTTGACCAGCGCAGCTATCCCCGTGTCTTTGTCCGGTACCGGAGTACGGGCCTGTTCGACATACCGTTGAACGCAGCATTTTCGGACCAAAAACGTGTTGCCCCGCTGAATGAGTACCAGTTCAATCTCCAGAGTGCGGAAGCCGGCGATCAACAGGTTGTGCGGTTTCTTGGACTTGCGTCCTCGCGACGGGCTACCAGCAGCCTCCACCTCGAGGTTCTCTTCGGGCGGTGCAAGATCCAGCCCACCCTGATCGTCTGGGTGCATTTTCATGGTTGTTGGATCTTCCTTACTGCGCCTCGCGACAGCACAAGACGGCAATTACACTGCGGATCAGCTGTCTGCTATATTCCTGGCGACTGCCGGACTGCACGCAGAAATCGACGAGACGATTGGCGCTGTCCGTGACGATCGTGCCGTATAGTACGAATGATTCCGGAGTCGCCTTGTGGAATTGATGGATGCGACCTTCGCTATCAAAAAAGCGCTCGTGATGTCGCAAAAACGCGCGTGTGATGAAATCGCGATGGTCGAACACTGGGAGCGCGTGGACCAAATCCCGGCGCTGTAACGCGCCAATGGGATAGACCAGGCCGAGCTCGTCTTCTGTGCGGTAAGCGGGCGAAATGAGCCGCGCAATATGCACGGGCTCGTCGCATTCTCGCTCGGGCTGGAGCTTCCCGAGCCGCCGCATAAATCCCTTGCCTACTGCTACCTCTGTCATTTCACCCCCTTCCGGTGCGTGCCGCCGCTGCGGCGATTTGAAAAAGGGGTAACGGGTTCAATTCTGCATCGTTTTCGGGGTGGCCGCGCAAGAGAAACGCCAAGAAAATGAATCGTGATTTGTGGTGACACACGCGCACCACAGCGGAGGTGTTAGGAAGAGAAGACATGGCGTTGACGGAAGAGCAGCAAGAGATCATCGACGATCCGTTGGACACGGCTCTGATCATGGTGATCGCCTTCTCCGGCGCGGCGAAGACCACGACCATGAAGGCGGGCACCCACCAGAAGAAGCGCGGGCTTTACCTGGCCTACAACCGAGCGGCGGCCGCTGCAGCCCAGGTGATTTTCTCGGCCAACACGGTGTGCAAGACGGTCCACGCCCTAGCCTATCGAACAGCGCACCATGCTGAATCTCGGCGCGGATACGCAGATCGAAGATCTTCCGATCGTACGGCCCATATGCATGCCTGTGCCGAACCATTGCTGAGGTATTCGCCTCAGGCCGCAACTGCTGTCCGGCTCCGCTACACGCTGGCATTTGTCGGAGGCATCGACGGCTACAACTTCCTCTATCAGGTGCGCGATCCCTTGGTGCGCCAGTTCCGCTCCTTTGCGGAAATGGCGCACTACGCGGAGGCGACGGAAGACCCGGAGACAAACCGACTCGTCAACGTCGTGAGCCTTTACGGGGACGACATCTCGTGCCTCATCCCACGCCTCGCGGCACTCTCTGACGGCACCAGAACAGACCGGCGACTTGACGCTGGCCACGGCTCACAAATCGAAAGGCCAGGACCTCTCTCTCGTGTCGTCATGGCGAACGATTCTCGATTTCGCCGACGCCGATCTGGACCTGCAGAAGGCCAATCAATCTGGCCTACGTCGCGGTCACGCGCGCGGTCCATTCGCTTCGGCCTAACAGCCACCCCTTTCAAGGTGACGAAAATTAGGGCACCCTCCGTGTCCTCGAACCGAAAATGGAGTCAGTGGCGTGGTACT
>NZ_JBIUHC010000123.1:0-30320 GCF_044627735.1 Cupriavidus sp. CuC1
CATATGACGGACCAGCAGGTGGACCTGCGCTTTGTGCGGGACAATTTCGGGCATGCGTCCATCTCGACCACCAGCGCTTACCTGCATACGGAGGACGATGCGCGGCACGAAGCCACGCAGGAACGTCACCGGATCGGGTGGAAGCGCGAAGTGTGACCGGGGCACCCGCCTTGGCCCAGGTTTGGCCCGTGCCACGCCGTAGCGTGGGCGGCAACACGAATCACGAGGGATTGCTGCAATCTCAACACGTTTTTAACAATCAGCTCTTTATCGGCGTCATGGCGCGTTGAAACGCGTCCAGTTCCAGGCAAGCAGAATAAATATGATCGATGCGAGGAAAATGCCTCATATCGAGCCCCATCTTCCGCGCGTTGTAGACCTGCGGGATCAGGAAACAATCGGCGATGGTCGGCAGATGGCCGTGGCAGAACGGCCCAGCTTGCCGGCCCTTGCCTAGAACCGCTTCAAATTGGCCGAACCCCTGTTCGAGATAGCGAAGCGCCCATTGCCGGGTTTGGTTGTCATCGAGTGAAAACTCACTGCTCAGCCGAGCCCGCGTCTTCATACTCGATAACGGATGCATCTCGCAGGCAATGTGCAGCGCCAGGCTGCGCACCTGCGCCCGCTCATGCGATGAACCAGGCATGAGCGCAGGCGACGGATACCGCTCCTCGAGGAACTCCAGGATCGCGAGCGACTGCGCAATATGACGTCCATCGGATTCGATAACCGGCACCAGCGCCTGCGGATTGATCGACAAAAACGCCGGCTGCCGATGCTCGCCGCCGTCCTTCGCCAGATCCACGCAGAACGACTCGTAAGCAATTCCCTTTAGCTGGAGTGCAATGCGCACGCGAAACGATGACGAACTCGCCGGGTACTCGAAGAGCTTCATGTTTTCCCTTTTGTTGTTCTTCCATTGGCGCCAAGCCGTTCGCTAAGGAATAGCTTGCACCTTTCCTTCGATTTTTGCGATGCGGAGAAGGAAGGCTGCCTGAGCGCGATCTCTGGCGGCATAGCGGGCGATCTCATGCACTTCCTGAGGCCGAACAGGCTGAACAGTTGCACCGAATCCCGGTCGACGCCCACACCGCTCTTTCAGGCTCCGCGTGCAAGAATTGCAGGCGGTCAGAAGATGTGTTTGATGCCGATCATTGCCCCGAGTTGGTTGTTCCCCGGAGCGGGATTGGACCCTGGCGCGCCGCTGCTGACCGAAAGCGCCAGTTGGCCGCCGTTGTCGATAAAGCCGGCCGTCGCATACACCGACGTGCGCTTGGAGAACGTGTATGTGCCCCGCAAGGCATAGAGCCAGGCTTTATTGTCGCTGTTGTGGTACTTCAAGTAGTAGACCTGACCAGCGACCGTGAAGGCGGCCGTGATGTCGTATGCCACGCCGCCGTACCAGAGATCGCTGCGCGGAGTGGGACTGCCATCGTTGTCGCGACGGATCACACCGAGACCCATCTTGGTCTCGGGCAGCAGCACGTAGCCGTTGAGCGAGATCCGGTTGTCCGAGAAGCCACTACGGGTCAAACCGCCGAACGCCCCTGGGCCGCCGCGAATCGAATCGTAGGCCGCCGCGACGCCAAACAGCTTGTTTTCATACATCAGCAAGGCGGACCATTCGCGGCATGCCGAGCGGTCTGCGCTGTTCTCGCCCGCGCAGTTGGAGCCTGATGGGCTCGGCCCCGCATTGACAGTGTCGCGGCCGAAACTGTAAGTTGCACCCACCGTCACGCCCCCAAACTTTCCCTTGTAGGAAACCGCGTTGTCGGCACGCGCGTTCGGTATATAGGTGTCCAGAGAGCCCGAACCATAGGTGTTAGGGCCAAGGATGTCGGGGTCGAGCAGCGCCCAGAACAGCATCGTGTACTGCCGCCCCAGCGCAACCTGCCCCCAAGGCCCGGAGACCCCAACCAACGCCTGCCTGCCGAACAGGCGGCCGCCCTGGTTGGACGATCCCGAGTCCGGCGCAAAGCCGGATTCAAGGACAAAAAGGCTCTTGATTCCGCCGCCAAGGTCTTCCGTGCCGCGCAGACCCCAGCGCGACGGCACCGTGCTGGTCAGGTTCGGCATGCGGTACACGTTGTCCTTTGCCAGTCCAATGTTGTTGACATACTCCACGCCGCTATCAATCACGCCATAAAGCGTGACCGACTGCGCACTCGCTAGTGCGGGGACGGCTGCCAGGCAGCCAAGCGCAATGCTTCGAAATCTCATTCTTTTTCTCCGCGTCGACGACTATTCAGTTTTGGGTCTTGACGGAAAATCCGAATGCGGTCGATGGCAATCAGCGCATGCGTGCGACCATTCCTCGATACAGCACTGCAGCGTTTCCGTGCGCTATGAGTTGGAGATCCTGTTCGCTGCCCCCGCCAGCCCTCGACGTCTTCGATGGCGGGCGCGAACGACCACTCCGGCATGAATTGGTTGTCTGCCGACGGTGCCCGCGACGGCAAGCCGAATATGTTCACCACAGACGCCTGCATTGCCGGTTGACTCGAACGCCAAGGCACTAACAGGGGCGGCCGGTCAGGCAAATCACGTGAACGTGAATGTGTGCGTCGCCATCGGGAAATGCACGTTGCTGCCGACGAACGGTGGAAACTTCTCGAAATCCTCGCGCATCTGATGCCGCACTGGCGAGTTCATCGCTGCCGTGATCGCCGCCGCACTGTCGAACACCTGCTTGTTGCGCTGCATGTAGTGCACACGTTGCCATGGCATGGCATCAAGCCAGTCGACACGCGTGAAGATCTCGATCTCACGAATGCCATCGAAGAGCCGCATGATCTGCGGGTGGTGCGTCAGATAGTAGTTGATCCACGCGTCGAAATCCTCGGCATGACCTGGATAGTGGACGAGGAAACTGCAGGGCACGTTTCCTTTGGCCACCGAGATAATCGGATCATCGACAGGAAACGGACGGCGCGCCATGACTTGCTGCGTGATCACGCATCCTGTCAGGCTAGGAAATTGCAACCGCGCAAGCGCCTGCAGATAGCCATCCACTGCGATGGTCGCCTCAAGTGCCGCCAGCGTGTCGAAATCCAGTTGCATGGCGAAAGGCGGCGACGGGCCATCGTTGGTGTAGTAGTCCTGCGCGGTTTCGGGCGTGTATAGACGGGCCCGACGCAACTGCGGCGTCGCCTTTACGATGTCGGCGACCTGCTTGAAATCGTCGGTGCTGATGCGCATAGCGGCGTCAGCACTTTCGAACGTAACGAGATATGAGAAATTCATTGTCGTACCCGCTGGCTTATATGGAGAGCTTCGTTTCGCGGCAATAGCGGCGAGTTAGGTCAGGTGTCAGGGCAATCCGCCTACTCTTTGCAGTCCTGGCGCGTCATACATCTGCACCGCCCCGATCAAATCACGGAGCCGGGTCACGCCGCGCCGCTCGCAGTAGGCGACGAGGTCGTCGATGATCTTGGGCATCGCATTGGGCGACAGGAAGTTCGCTGTGCCGATCTGCACGGCGCTCGCACCCGCCAGGATGAACTCGAGTGCATCGGCGGCGGTTGAAATGCCACCGCATCCGATCACCGGAATCGTCACCGCCTGCGCGCATTGATACGCAATCCGCAACATGATCGGCTTCGTCGCCGGGCCCGTCAGCCCCCCCATCAGGTTGGCGATACGCGGGCGGTGCGTCTCGATATCGATGGCCATGGCCAGGATGGCATTGCTGACCACCAGCGCATCGGCGCCGGCAGCCTGCGCCGCCAGGGCGACCTCGACCACATTCCCGGCATTCGGGGTCATCTTCGGCCAGATCGGCAGCGACGATGCCGCCTTCATGGCACGCACGACCTGGAAGGTGGCGTCGGGATCCATGCCGAACGCCTTGCCGTCTTTCTTCAGGTTAGGGCATGAGATGTTGGCCTCGATGGCGGCCACGCCCGGCACCGAGAGCTTTCTGGCCAAGGTCCCGAACTCTTCGACCGTATTGGCCGAGATGCTGGCGATCAAGGGCGGCTTGTAGGGGCGGTAGAAAGGGAGCGTCTCCCTGAGATAGTGGTCTCCGCCCTTGCTGGGGATGCCGATCGAGAACAAGGTCGCATCGCGAAACTCCGCGACCCGGGGTGGAGGGTTGCCTTCACGGAGATCATCCGTGATCGTCTTGGTGACGATGGCGCCCAGACGGTTCAGGTCGAATACATCCGCCAGCCCCTCGGCGAACGTACCCGAAGCCGGCATAACCGGATTCGCCAGCGTCAAGCCGCCGACTTCCACGCTGAGATCTACCATGACACGGTCTCCTGAAGGTCGAAGACAGGGCCTTCCCAGCAGACCCTGCGATAAGTAAGCTGGTCGGCGCAGGCCTGCTTCTTGAAGGGGCGGACACACGCATAGCATGCACCTAGTGCGCACCCCATATGCTGCTCCAGCGCGATCTGTCCCGGAATATCAAGCTGCATGGCAAGGCGCTGCAGCAGGATCAGCAAGCGATTCGAACCGCATGTGGCAACGTAATCGAGCGGCCGGGTGGCATGAATTTCGCGGACGAGTGTTTCGACATGCTCCACGTCGCTCGTCTTGTCGTCATCGGTGACGATCACGACTTGCGCGCCGGCTTCGCGCAAGTAGTCCGCGGACATGATCAGGTCCGGCGTGCGAGCGCTCAGCACGGCCGTCACCGAAACCTTCAACGTCCTCGCGAGGTCGGCCAGCGGGGTCAGCGTGGCGAGGCCCACACCACGTGCCAGCAGCAGAATATGCTTAGCGTTGGCGGGCAAGGCAAAGCCCCGGCCGACCGGTCCCAAGGCATCAAGTTGGTTGCCGACCTCCAACCGTGCAAGGCCACGTGTCCCTACCCCATGCACCTTGTAGAGGAACTCGATCTGCCTATGGGTGGGAGCGACCTTGTACAGGCTCATCGGCCGCCGGAGCAGCGCCGCGCCGTCGACATCGGGCGGACAGGCGAGATGGAAGAACTGACCCGGAAGCGCCCGCAGTGCAACGTCCGGCGCGTCGAGGACGAGATGCTTGTATTCGTCATTGACCCATTCGTTGCTGGCGACCCGGCAAAGATTCTCCGCAACGGAGAAATCGGGCTCAGCGCCGCCCACCTCGGATGAACTACAGCGGGGCTGCGGAATAGTTGTCTCTTGCAACATCTAACTCTCTCCATACATAAAGGCGCGTCCACGCGACAAACTCGAGACCTCCGGCGTTGGATCCTGCCGCCGCTGCGGCAGCAAGCGGAACCGCACCCGCTCGAAACTTACGACTGGCGCATCAACCAATAACGAATAGCATTCTGTTTTAAAGGTAGAACGCTGTCAAGCGCTCGTCAAGGACTTTGCTGCGTCGACGCGCGGCGTCAGGCCGCCATACGCTGGCGCACCACTTCCGCGGGCGGTGCGCCGTCTGCTTCCGGCAGCAGACGGAAGTCGAAGTCGATCGAAGCAAAGGGCTGGTCGACGCCCTGTTCGCGCAGCGCCCGCGGATCCGTCACGCGCGTCAGCGCGGGCACCAGGCCCTCGCGGCTCGCAAAGGCGAAGTCGTTCCAGAGGTATTCGTCGCCGTCGATGTTGATCTGCGTGGTCAGCTTGCGATGACCCGGCGCAGAGACGAAGAAATGAATATGCGCGGGGCGACGGCCATGACGTCCGAGCTGATCGAGCAGTCGCTGCGTAGTGCCCTCGGGCGGACAGCCATACCCCATCGGCACCATGCTGCGCAAGCGATATCGCCCCTCGCTGTCGGCGACGATGGTGCGGCGCAGGTTGAAAGGCGCCTGGCTGGGGTCGAAGAAGGAGTAACCGCCGAGCAGGTTGGCGTGCCAGACCTCCACGCGCGCGCCCGGCAACGGCCTGCCGTCCGCGCCGTATACCGTCCCCTGCATGAAGAGGACTTCACCGTTCGCCTCCTCGCTGCCGTCGTCCAGACGGGCAAAGCCCGTGCTTTCCGGTGCTCCGGCAACGTAGAGCGGGCCTTCGATGGTGCGCGGCGTACCGCCGGTGAGACCGGCACGCACCTCTGCCTCATCGGCGCGGATATCGAGAAATCGCTCGAGCCCAAGCCCCGCTGCCAGCAAGCCCAGTTCATGGCTCGCCCCGGCCTCGGCGAAGTACTCGATGCCCCTCCACACTTCGCTTGGACTCAGGTCCAGATCTTCGATGGCCTTGAACAGATCCTGCACCAGGCGTACCACCACCTGCTGCACGCGTGGATTGGCCTTTGCCGGCTCCGCCGTCTCGACGAGAAAGGCGCGTACCAACGAATCAATTTCTGCTTTGTTCATTTTGGTGTCTCCAGTTTTTACGGGGTGACGCACCCGGACAACGTCCGCCGCCGGTGCGCCATGCATTTACGCGGCTGCCATGGCAGGTGGCGACGGCGGCCACCGGCCATATCCGCGGGTTCAGAATTTGTGACGTATGCCGGCTACGACGATGCCCTGGCTGCCACCGGAAGAAGGTGAGAACAGGTAGATGTCGGCCTTCGCCGAAATGGCCTTTTGATAGACCCCGTAGAGGTAGACGTCGGTCCGCTTCGAGAGAAAGTAATCGACGCTGAGCTGCCCCATATGCCACTTTGGACTCGCATCAAAGCCACTGTATTTGCCGTCCGTGAACACATAGCCGGCACCCAGCACCAGGGCCGGCGTCAGGTTGTAGGTCGCGTTGAGGTCGTAGTTGGTGAGGCGCAGCCCGGTGCTGTCCTGATAGTCGTAGCGGGACTGCGTCACCATGGCGTTGACAGTCACCGCCTTCCACGAATAGCCACCCGCCAGGCCCGCGACACGCTGCCTGGACACACCGGCCGACGCATTAAGCGGGCTGGAGTGAAAGAGCACGAACGGCGCCCCCGCATAATCGTCCGTCACCGCGCCATTGGGGTTGTTGCTGGCGACCAGGCCGGGGTGGTCCAGTTGCAGATAGGCCGCGGCCAGACGCAACGCGCCGCCGTCGTAGATACCGCCCAGGCTGAACGTACGGTTGTTCGCTGCCGCGTTACTGTCTGACGAGGCATAGGACCCCTCCACACGCAGCCCGCCCCACGTGGGGCTCACATACTTGATGGCGTTGTTATGCCGGAAGCTGCCGAAGGCGTTGTCGTTGTCGCCGATATGCGTCGCCATCCCGTTCGCCGCAACCGGGGCCGACATGATGTCGAGTGTGTCGTACACGGCGTCGTACTGCCGACCGAACGTCACGGTGCCGAGCCTATCGTTGCCTAGGCCCACATAGGCCTGCCTGCCGAATATCCGCCCGCCTTGCTGAAACTTCCCGTCGTCGATGGAGAAGCCGTTCTCGAGTACGAAGACGGCGCGTGACCCGCCCCCCAGATCCTCGACGCCGCGCAGGCCCCAGCGATTGTTCTGCATGGTCCCGGACACCATCTTGGCCGCCGCGTGTCCGCCCTCATTGCTGACGTAGGCAATGCCGGTGGAAATCACGCCATAGAGGTTCACTGAACTCTCCGCGTGCAGGGGGACGATATGGCCCAGTGCGGCGCTCGCGCCAAGCGCAACGGCACAGGCCCTTGATGTCGACTTGCTCATTTCTCTTCTCTTCCTCTTTCTTTGTGGGGACCTCGGTAACCGCGACTGAAGATCTGAAAGCGCGAAACGCCAGCCTCAACTGGCCAGCAACCAGCGCTGGATGAGGTCACGCTCAGATGATTGAGTCAGAGCCAGCATCAACAGGATGCGCAGTTTCTGAGCGGAAAGATCGCCACCCGCCAGCACGCCGGCGGCGGCCAGGAAGGCCTGCGGCGGCACCACGCCACGCGGGGAGCGCGTCGATTGCACGACGATCACGCCGCCGCGAACAGCATCCGCAAGGCCTTGTGCCTCACCGTTTGCGGGGCGCCCCGGGGGCAAACCGGCGCTAACGATGCCGCGCGCGCCGCCGGCCACCAGAGCATCGATGACCACACGGTCGGCGCCGGCATACGACATTGCGATGTCCACGCGTGGCAACGCGCCAATCCGGGCCAGATCGGGCGCCGGCATTGCGCGTTGCCGCACCGGTAAGCGGCGCATGACCACTTCGCCAGAGGCGTCCACGCGCCCCAGCGGGCCGAACGGCGTTGCCTCGAAGGCATTGAGGTCGAAACTGGCAGCCTTCGAGACATCGCGGGCGCAGAAGATGTGCCCGTCCATGACGACTAGCACCCCCGCTCCCCTCACGGTGGTGGCGCCAGCAACTGCCAGCGCCGCCCTCAGGTTCGCGGGGACGTCGCTACCAGCGGTATTGGCCGGCCGCTGTGCACCTGTGACGACAATCGGAATATCGAGAGCGAGAGTCAGGTCCAGGAACCAGGCGGTTTCCTCGAGCGTGGCCGTGCCGTGCGTCACGACGAAGCCGGCGATCGACGCATCCTTGTGCGCGGTGTCCTCGATCAGGCGCGCCAGTTCCAGCCAGTCCTGCGGTGTGATCCCGGTGCTGCCGAGCGCGCGGAACGGGATCGAAACCAGGTCGATGGCGGAAGACACTTCACCGAGTTCGCCCAGGTCATCAAGCAGTTTCCCGATGGGATGCACGACACCGCTTTCGCCGTACTCGACCCAGTCGAAGCGATGCCTGGCGTGCATGGCGAAGGTGCCGCCGGTGCCGATCACCGCGATGCGTGGCTTGCGCGTGTGGCCCAATGCCACGGCTGCTGTAGATGCGGTGCTCATGGGGCCTCCGGGGTAGCGACATAGACCACACCACCGTCGATCTTGACGGTATGGCAACGTGCATCCCTGGTCAGCGGCGAGCACATGGCGCGCCCCGTGCGCACGTCGAACAGGCCAGCGTGGAGCGGGCACTCGATTTCATGGCCGTCAAGTTCGCCCTCGGAAAGGCGGGCATTGCCATGCGTACAGATGTCGTCGAGCGCATGGACCTTCCCGTCGACGTTGAACAAGCCGATGCGACGGCCTTCGACGTCGATCCCGTGGCAATCGCCCTCGGCGAACAATGCGGCGAGTTCGCCAGCACGAAACCAGCGAATCGGCTGGGCGCAGGTGTCCGCGTCACGCGTGAGCGTGACGTCCTGGGTAATCATGATGGGTCCCTCCTCGTGGGGTATTTCCGGGTCGGCGAGTACCGGGATGGTTCTCAGCCCGTCTCGCGGTACGGCATTTGCCGTCGCCGGTCAAGCTCGGCAAGGGTGGCCACCAATGGATCGTGGCCGTCGCCGAGCGGTGTCATATGCAACTGGACGAAGCGCATGCGCGCGCAGCGCCATGCGTCATCGCTCTCCTGCCGGTAGGACTCCTCGGTCGTTGCCGCGAGCAGCACCGCCTCTCGCGTGTCCTTGCGCAGCGCCAGCTGCCATAGCTGCCAGCGCGCCGTTGCCTGCCTGCCGTTGATGTCGAACTGCGGGCTTCCGTAGTAATGCACCGCGAAGCACCACGGCGATTGCTGGAACCATTGGTACAGCCGCTCGCGCCCGGTCAGCACGTTGCCGAAGCCGTCTCCCGCTTCCCATTCTGCGTCCTCGGTGAAACAGAGCGCCTGCTGCCAGGCAACGCGACGCATCTCTTCCTCGCCCTGGCGCTCGTAGCCCGACGTGTACTTGGCGTCGGCCAGCGCCGCATAGCGCGCCTTGAGGGCGCGGATGGCTTCGATGGCTTCCAGGCGCGCCAGTCTTTGTTCGATCAAGGCGCCAGGCATCAGCAGAGCTCCTTCAGCGATATGGATACATCTGCCAGACGGTGTCGCTCGACGGTCACGCCCGATCTGATCAGCTTTTCGAGATACCGCCGGTCACGGCCGTTGTTGATCAGCACCCCGGCAACGATGCGTCCGCCGCGCAGACTCAGAATGGTAGCGATACGACCGGCCTTGTCATGACTCGTGATCACTTCATCCGCGCCATCCGGCCGCCCGACCACCTGGATGTTGTGCTCGAACTGATCGGTCCACATCCACGGTATCTCGAGGAAGGGCTCGGTCCGGCCCATCAGGAACTCGGCCACCGCGCGCGCCTGGCTTTCGGCATTGCGCCAGGTCTCCTGGCGCAGCGCGGTGTCGTAGAGGGAGTTGTAGGTAATGCTGACGTCGCCGGCGGCCAGGCACCACGGCGCCACCGGGCTACGACAGTCTTCTCCCACGGGAATGCCACCTGCTGTCGCGATGCCCGAGCCATCGAGGAACTCCACGGCGCTCTCGATGCCCACCGCCACCAGGACGATGTCCGTGTCGAGCGAAAACGCCTCGCCCGAATCCCGCACGGCATGAACGCGCAGCCCCGACCCGGACTGTGCGATGGCGGTTACGCCGACCTGCGTTTCGATGCGCGTGCCTCGCGACACGTGTATATCGCGCAGCCAATCGGACGCAACCGACGGCAGGCATCGCGCCAGGATCTGGCGTCCGGCCTCCAGCACGATTACTTCCGCCTGCATCCGAACTGCACTCGCGGCGACCTCCATACCTATCACGCCCGCCCCGATGATTGTCACCCGACTGCCCGGCTTCAGCGCGTCGCGAAGCGCAAGGCTGTCAGCAATGGTGCGAAGCGAATGCACCCCGGGCAGGTCCGCGCCGGGAATCGCCAGTGTCCTCGCGCGTCCGCCCGTCGCCACCACGAGTTCATCGAAGGCGATGGTCGAGCCGTCCGCCAGCGTCAGCATGCGCTGGCTGGCGTCCAACCGGCTGGCCCGCTCCCGTATCCACCTGACCGAGGCCGAGTCCGTCCAGAAGGAATTCGGACCGAGAACGAGATCTTCCGGCGGTCGCTCGCCGACGAGCAGTTCCTTCGACAGCGCCGGGCGCTCATACGGCGGATGGGCTTCCTCGCCCACCATGGTCAGGCGCCCGTCGAAGTCAAGCGCACGCAGATGCTGCGCGACACGACCACCCGCGTGCCCACCGCCGACGATGACAATATGGCGATCCGACGTCACGATGCCTCTCCCGTGCCGCCATCGAGCGACGTCCGGTTGATCACGCGATACAGGGTCCCGCGGATCGAGGTGCAAGTCCACACGCGCGGCGCGCCCGACGGAATGATGATGCCTTCTCCGCTCGACAGCACGTAGGTTTCGCCGGCCGCATCGATCCGGAAGGTCCCGTCCAGCACAGTGGCGACCTCCTCACCGGCCTCGTCCTTCGCCGCCGCCAGTGACTGGGCCTGTTCGAGCCGGTGCAGGCCCATGTCGAATGCCTCGCCGCGTGTCGCATTGGCAAGTGCCGGTGTGTCGGCACCCGGTGAGCCGGCCGTGGCAATGCGCTCGCAGTGCTTTGGCATGGCGGAAGGCGCGGGCGCCAGATCCAGCGTCGTCGTCATGCTGCCTCCGTGCGATCGGCCAGCGGGTAGTACGGCACGGTGTCTTCGGCCCCATACTCACGGCGAGCCGGGGTGACGACGTTCAGGCGCATGCTCACGCCGGCCGCGCCAAACCGGTTGCGGCCGTAGTGCATCAGGCCGGCGGGAATCAGCAAGGCATCTCCCTGCTCCATGATGTTCTCGTGGTCGCCCGGCTCGCCCGCGCCTTCGAATACCGAGCAGGCACCGGTGATTTGCAGCGACGCTTCCTCGCCGTGCTGATGGGACTTGGCCGGCAAGTCGGTGCCCGCCGCCTCCACGAACTTCACCACAGCAACGCTGATGGTCTCCCCGAACATGTGCTTCATATAAAGCCCGTCAGCAACGACTTCTTTCAGGCTATGGTCGATTGCGAATACTCTGCATTTCGGCATCGTTGACTCCTTGGCCGGTTTGAATCAGTACGCCGGCGACAGCTTGAACGTCTCGTCGGCCACGAATCGGCGCGGATCGAAACCGTCGATGACCGCCTGCTGCTTGTAGAACTCGATGGCGGGGGCCACCTCGGCCAGCGACAGTACGAGGTTCATCAGGGCCTGGGCCTCCGACGGCAAGGCGTGCAGCTCGAAGGTTCCCAGGTACGCCAGGATGCTGTCCAGCTCGCGCAGCATGATGTCGGCAAACGATTGGATCTCTTCCATCGTTGCCCGGTGGCGCCGTACGTTGCGCGCCGTTTCCGTCGGCAGACTCCAGTGCGCGATGGGGGTGAGATGGGCGAAGGACTCCGGCAGCGCGGGCATGTCTTTCGACTTGGACGGGGTGATGCTAATGACTTTCTCTTCCATGACGACTGCTCCGTTGACTCTTATTGACCCGCGGCGACCAGCCGGTCGACAACGTGCGCACCGTGGCGAACGAGGATTTCGCTGTCCTGCAGGATCATGTGCGACTTGGCGCCGGTTTCCGCTGCAGCCTGCGTTCGTTCCAGGGTGCTCATGTCCTCGAGCAGTACGTCGCGCAGCGCGACCTTCATGTACTCGAGGAAGAAGCGCCCACCCGCCGTGGTCATCTCGGGGTAGTAGACACGCCCCTCGAACAGCGTCTTGTTATGTGCGATAGGACGGAAGGTGTACGCCTGGTAGTAGTTCGGCCGCAGCGACACGTAGAGATCGGGAAAGATCACGTTGATATCGAAGAGCCAGTTCTTGCTCTGCGTCCAGTTCACGCCTGGCGGCAGCGCGTCGAGTGCAAACTCGTGCTTGGCGCTGCCCATGCCGGCACGCAACGCAGCCGCGGCGATCGGCCGCGAGGCCGCCGACTCGGCAAGCGCTTCGACCGCCGCGGCGCCACCGCTCGTGACCGCCTTCGGGTTCCCATAGACCGACTTCTGGTTGCCGGCCAGCGACAGGCGGCGATGCAGGTCGCCGCAGATGACATCCAGAGGGCGCATGCTGCCGCCGTCGCTCTTGTCGATAGCGTCGGCAATTGAGTTCCCATGCACATAGGCCACGTGATAAGCCTCCTGGAACGCGTCCAGGGCCAGCTTCCAGTTGCAGTTCACGACGCTGGTCCACTGGAACGAGCAGGTCAGCTTCTCGAACGGATAGCCTTCGATGTCGCCATAGACTGGCTTCATGAACTCTTCCAGCGTTTGTGCCGGCTTGGCATCCATATTGACGAAGATGAAGCCTTGCCACACCTCGCACGACACGCGCGACAGCCCGTAGTCCTCACGCTTCATGTCGAAGAAGCACTCCTCCTCGGGCACACCGGTGAGACGGCCGTCTAGGTCATAGGCCCACCCGTGGAACTTGCAGAAGAATTTGCGCGTGTTACCGCACTTTTCGTAAACCAACTGGTTCATCCGGTGCGCGCACACGTTGTGCATCGCCCGGATCTCGCCACTCTTGTTGCGCGCGACAATGATCTCCGTGTCGCAGACCGCAAGCTCCTTGACGAAGAAGTCACCTGCGTTGGGAATCTCTTCCACACGCCCGACGTGCAGCCACGTCTTCCTGAAGATCTGCGCCTTCTCGCGCTCGTAGTACTCGGGCGAGATATAGGGCTCGACAGGCACAGGCCCTTTGCCGAGCTCCGGATAGCGGTCCGTGAAAAAAGACGCCTGCGTTGTCATTGCGCACTACCTCCTGAAGGGACATCGGCATTTCGCTTGCCGTCGAATACTGAATGTCATTCTATTTTCATGAGGACCAGAAAGTCAAGGCGTGTTTTCAACACGCTCGCATTGGTGCATCGGCGGCGCCATCACGTCTCGCTATGGGGCGCCAATTGGTACAATACCGAACCACGCTGGTGCATCGACTCACCAGTTACCGCCCACAACCGGTCACGATGACCGCGCCGGCGCCCACGCCGGAATGGAGGATTTAGGAAATGCCACAAGTGAAGAAGGCCGGTATGCGCGAGGCGATCCTGGCTGCCTCGTTCGACTTGTTCTGCCGCAAGGGCTACACGGCCACGACGATGTCCGAGATCGCTCGCGCTGCAGGGATGACGGTCGCGAACCTGTATGTCTACTTCGACTCGAAGCTGCTGATTTTTTATGAGATCTACACACCGTGGCTGCAGGAAAAGGTGCAGACGCTGAGGGAATCGGTGGAGAAATTCCCCACACCCCGCTTGCGCCTGAAGCGAATCATCGTCGGGCTCTGGGGCGATATTCCGGCCGCCGACTACTCATTTGCCAACTCCCTCATCGAGGCGCTCGCAAGTGCCCCCAAGGACACACAAAAGCCGAACAACCTGCTGGAACAGTGCGAAATCATCGTCACCGAGATGATCCTGGATAGCCTGCCGCCCGAACGTGCCCACCTCGCCTCAAACCGGCTGTTATCGCATGTCCTGTGGATGGCCCACGATGGCTTCGCCATCAACTGCCGCATCGGCGACACACGGGATCTGGAAGCCATCGCCACCCTGATGACGGACCTGCTGCTCGGCCCGGAAGACGCCGAGGACACCGCGCCCCGCGCCCGGAAGAAGCCTGCCCGTTCGCGCAAGCCGGTTGTGCAGCAAGCCGTTTCCTGAACGCAAATCCCATTGCGATCACGGATTGGAATCGAACTAATAAGTGAACGACGTTTAATATAAACGTCGAAAAGCCGACTCACGAATTGCGCATGTGACGCCTTTTGGCCTCGAACACTCACCGAGTCGACTTCGCGCTGCGTACCCTCCCCCTCCGAGATTGACGCCCTTTTTGCCGGCGCCGATGCGCGTCAAGTCCTTTCAAAGTCTCTTATAGAAAGGGCATTTTTCATCCATCGCTCTCCAGTACTGGCACCGAACTTGCGTAGCGTACGCAGTGAATCACTGCGTCGCTCGTCCGTCGTCCCATGATCTGACACGGGCCCTGTCGCGGACAGCCATAGTCGGGCGCGAGGCAGGGTTTTCGCTCATATCCGCAGTCATTACCGAACTATACTATTTATACAGATACCGCGAATGAGAGAAAGGAACGTCCGGCCCGGTCGCTGGCCGTCACACGTATCCCGACCTAAGATCACGCTAACTGGAGCCCCCGCCATGCATGTTGCCGGTACTACCGAGCAGTCGATTTCCGTTCCTCTGCGAACCACCTACCGCGTACTGATTCTCTGTTGGTTCGCGATTCTTGCGGAGGGCTACGATCTCGGCGTCATGGGCACCATCGTCCCTGCGTTGCTGAATGACCCGCAATGGAAGCTCACCACGCTTGAACTCGGGCAGATGAGCAGTGCAGCACTCGTCGGCACGCTGTTCGGCGCCTACTTCATCAGTCCGCTGAGCGACCTGGCCGGACGCAAGAAGCTCCTGATTGCTTGCGTCGCGCTGTTCTCGATCTCCATGCTCGCCGCGGTCTGGGCACCCACGCCTGGGTACTTTTCGCTGGCCAGGGCACTGGGTGGCCTCGGCCTGGGTGGCGTCATCTCGGTTGCGGCAGCGCTCACGATCGAATACTCGCCGCCGCATCGCCGTAACCTCAACTTCGCGCTGATGTACTCAGGCTACCCAATTGGTGCGTTGGTATCCGCTGTAGTGGGCATCGGGTATATGGAGCAATACAGCTGGCGCGCGGTTGTGGCAATCGGTGCCCTGCCCCTGGTTTTCATTCCCGTCCTCATGATCTGGCTGCCGGAATCGCTGGAGTTCCTGATGGCCAAGGGCCTTCACCAGCGCGCCAAGGCGCTTGCCGATCGGCTAGGCATGGACATGCCGCCTCCAGGCGCGCAGGCTGCAGCGGCTACCCAGCCACCGCGAGCCGCAATCAAGGCGATGATCGGTGAAGTGTTCTCGAAGAAAAATGCACTTGGCACGGTCTGCCTGTGGATTGCCCAATTGTCCGTCGTCATGGCGATGTATGGATTGGGCACGTGGCTGCCCCAGATCATGCGCAAGAATGGCTATGACCTCGGCTCCAGCCTCTCGCTCTTTGCCGCCTTCAACCTGGCGGCCGCGATCGGCGGCGTGGTCATCGGCCGGATTGCCGACTATTGCGGTCCCCGCAGGACGATCTGCGCGGGATACCTCGTCGGCGCCATAGCGATCCTCGCGCTGTCGCAGAAGAACGACTTGTTCGTGAACTACGTGCTGGTCGGACTGGCCGGGTTCGGTACGATTGCCGTGGCCCTGGTGCAACTCGGCTATATCGCCAATTACTACGCGCCGCATGCGCGTGCTTCAGGCACTGGCTGGGCGGTGGGCATCGGTCGTTTCGGTGCCATGGCGGGCCCCCTCGTCGGTGGCTACACCGCCGGCCTGAATGTCTCTCCGATCTGGAACTTCGCGATCTTCGCTAGTGCCGCCCTGATCGCCGGACTCGCGATCTTGCTCACGCCGACCCCGGATCACGTGAGGCGGGAAATGGGCAATAGGACCTGACAGACACACCAATCACGCCGAGCCGCCCGGCAGATACGACCCGTGACCGGGCCGCGTCCGTCGGGCTTTGGCCGTCACAGAAAGGAAGAGGATGAGTCTCGGTTTTGGCAGCAAGGCCCGCATTGGCCACCTGTATCCATCTGGAGGCCAATGCGACTTCGAGATACAGTTTATGGCGCCGGAGGGGGTGCAGTTCCTGACCACCCGGATGCCTTTCTCCAGGACGTCACTGCAGAGCGATCATGCCGTCGTAGCCGATGTCCAATCGCACGCATCGCTGCTGGCCAGCGCGGCCGTGGACTTGATCGCGATGAATTGCACAGCGGCAAGCATGGCTGTCGGCACGAACGTCATCAACCGGCGCATTCATGGTGCCACGGGTATTCGCTCCGTCACGACCACCGACGCCGTGCTGGCAGCGTTACATGCCATCGGCGCACGGCGTATTGCGCTACTGACGCCGTACCCGCAAGAGGTCGTCGAGATGGAAATCGGTTTTCTGGGCCGTCAGGGCGTGCAAGTGTCCCAGGAGCTTTCTTATCCCTGTTCGACACCCGTCGAGCAGGGCTGTTTGCCACCCGAACATTGGGTGTATCTCGCTGGCAAGCTGGACCTTCGCAACGTCGACACCTTGCTGATCAGTTGTGCGGGGATCCGCGTCAGCACCGTCATCGAGGAGATCGAACTGATGGGAAGGCCGGTCGTCACTAGCAACCAGGCGCTACTCTGGCATTGCCTGAAGACACTGCGGTTACCGGACAGGCCAAAGGGGTATGGCCGCCTGCTCAACGGTGCGTTCGATTGATCTGCACCGCACCCTCGCTTGAGAATTTCTTGACAGTCTCCGAATCGATCATGGCTAAGAGAGGAGGTTCAGATCAGGGAGAGACAGATACAATTTCTCGTACCAACGACCGATCCCAAGAGAATATCTCCGGTTGCCATTGGGCCGCAGCTCCCGTCATCTTGATAAGCATCCACAATCTATGCAGCTAGGCTTGGTTGCTCCCCTCCCCCCGCAGACCTCACTGGAGACCTCTCCAATCCAGGGAATGGCGGATCAAGCACCCAAACTCGACCGGAAGACTTCCAAGCCATCCCGATAATACGGTGGCTAGCTCGGGTTGAACGCACCAAAGCAACGTAGAGCGGCTCGAAGCATGTTGCAACAAAATGGGTCACTGCGGATGCCACTCGCGCCGCGCCCGATGGGCACGGCAACGAATAGCTATCAGAAACGCATTCGGATACCCAGCGCAATGATGCTCACATCATCACCAGGCTGACTCAAGGCAACACTGGCAAGTGAGCCAATCGCGTTCTTTTGATTAACCACGTAGCCCAGCCGAGCATACAGGGCTGATGTCTTCGACATGTTGTAGTCATAGCCGAGCCCGATAGCGAGCGAATCGGCGTTGGCTTTGCCCGCAACATTGCGATAGACCGCAGAGAACTTAACGACATCGCGTCCGTTTGGAATGCTCAGGCCGATCATATGGCTGGTTGCGATGAAGTATCCAGCATAGTCAGGGTTCGTCATGTTGAACTCGTAAGTGGCGTTGGTACCGCCACTGAACGAATACATGCCGCCCGCGCCCAGCCATCTGTTCTTCACGGAGCGTACTGTCGCGGTGGGATCGGTATTGATAATGTCATAGAACGCGCCAAGGTACAGGGGACCATTGGTGAACTCCACCTGGGCGCCGGTGAAGCTCGATTTGGGATACCCTGCGGTGGTCACTCCACGCGGCGCATGCAGAACTTCGACCTGGAAGCCACCGATGATCGGCGTCGTGTAGGAAATGGCATCGCTAATTCGTGAATCGCCAATGGTAGCCGCCTTGCCCATATCGGAGCTCAAGCTGACCAACGAAGCAAGTGGCGAGAAGGCCCCCACGCCAGCAAATGGATCGATCGCTGTTGAAAGCTCCGTGGGATACTGTCGTCCCAGCTTGATTCTCCCCCAATGGGTCGATACAAGTGCGATGTTGGCTTCACGACTGAAGAGACTTGATTCCCCCTGCGTCGTAGTTGCACCCGCGCTCCCATTCTTCAGCTTTAGTGCGCTCTCCAGATTGAAGCGTAGAGACAATCCATTTCCCAACTGCTCAACACCCAGAAACCCGAATCGCGACGTTGCTCCGGCTCCGCTCTCTTCCTGCAGCAGGCGATTGCTGCCCGCGTGCGAGTACTGAATACCTGCGTCCGCCACACCATAAAGGATGAGGCCGCTCGACTCTACCAGCGGATCCGGCATCAATATTTGAAACGGTGCCTCTGCATGGGCAGAGGCACCGATGCAAAACGATAACCCGATAAAATAACTGGTAGCCTGCTTGATAGAAAACATGATTCTCCCGATTAAATTACTTCAATGCTAAATAGATCACATCCTTTGAATCCGTCCGAATCTGATTTCCCGTTTGATGGACGAAATGGCTCCCAGCCATTTTTTTATGGCCGATTTTCTGCAGAAAGGTAAATGATTGCCGCCCGATCTAGGGCGGTATTGGGTTACGGCGTGATGCTCTTGGTGAACATCGGATAGTGCACGGCACCCCCTGAGAATGCGGGGAAACTTCCGGCGTCTTGCCGCATCTTCAAGCGCACGGGGGAATCTATTGCCTCTAGCATCTCCCCTGCTGACGAGAAAGTGAGCATATTTCTCTGCATATAGCCTACTCGCTCCCAGGGCATATCGTCGTACCAGTCGACACGTGTGAACACGTTAATCTGGCGCACACCTGGATACTCGGTCATCACTTGTGGATGGTGTCTTAGATAGTATCCAAGCCAATCGTTCAGATTCGCCGCTTCACCGGGATAATGAACAAGGTAGCTGCAAAAATCCGGCGCGGCTTCACCAGCTTCACCGGACTCGAGGGGCAGGAAGGTCCGCGTCAGCATGGCTTGATGCGTAACGCGCGTGCACGGCATGCTGGTCCATTCAGATGATCCGAAAAAGCGATATAAATAGCCATTGCGCGTTATCTGGGCTTCGAGTGACTGCAGGCTCGTAAATTCCAGTCGTAGCGCAAGCAGAGGCGCCGCCCCATCCCGATGATACGTTTCCACGTCGGCAGGCGTGTAGATTTCGGCACGCAGCAGATCCGGGGTTAGGCGGATCGCCTCCGCTAGATGCTTAACTTGGGTTGCGTCGATACGTACCGCCGGATCGAGCTCGTTTGTCGCGGTAATAAGGTAAGAGAAGGTCATGACGGTTTACGAAGAGAATCAACTGGAGATTGGCAAGAAGGCGCACCTACTCAGGAGCCCCTAAGCGGCGGCGCGAGAACCTCAGGGGGTATCGGGCTGACGTATTCGCGTCCGCCCGTACGCCGGCGGAGTTCCTCCTTAGCGCTTGCGATCAGCTCCGGGTTGCCGAAGAGATCAAGAGCCGTAGCCGCCATCACTTTGGCGGCATGCGCCATGCCCTTATGTGCGGTAGGCAGCTTTCCCTGCGCGACCAATTGCCAGGTATGCATATTGGTGCCAACCGCGTAGCAGGCGCCAAGGTATTGCGTCGTCGGAACGATCCAGCTAACGTCCCCTACGTCGCTGGAGCCGGTCAGCGTGCCCGGCTCATCGCTCAGCGCAATAGGGGTCAGGCACAGGCCGCGCGCATCCACCGGACCGCGATAGGACTCGATACACTCGCGGAGATCATCGGCGCTGATACTGGTCTGGAGCTGGGCAGCAAAAGCATGATCGGCGTCGTCAAATGGAGGACTTCCAAGTGATTCAAGGTTGTCCATCATTAGCGTCTCGATCACGCCGTTTCGGACGACATCCGAGCATGCACGATCAAACTCCATTGTGACCGACGTTTCGGTCATCAGCGCCGCAGCGGCAGCAATCTGCCGGACGCGCTCGAACAGCTCTCGCGCTCCCACGATTTCCGGTGAGCGCACGACGTAGAGCACCTCTGCTTTTTCCTGAACGACATTGGGTGCCTTGCCGCCAGCATCGGTAATGGCATAGTGAACCCGCGCCTCCTGCGGCATGTGCTCTCGCAGGAAGTTAACCCCGACACTCATCAGTTCCACGGCGTCCAGCGCGCTGCGCCCCAGGTGGGGCGACGCTGCGGCATGCGCAGCCGTACCAGAGAAACGGAAGAAGGCCTGGATTACTGCAAGTGACTTGTATTTAAAGATTCCAGAAAAAGGCCCCGGATGCCATGTGAGCGCGAAATCCAGATCATTAAAGACACCCGCTCGCGCCATGTACGACTTTCCCGCGCCGCCCTCTTCCGCGGGGCAACCGTAGTACCGGACAATGCCGGTCCGCCCGTGTGCGACGTTGAAGTCTCGAGCCGCGACGGCGGCGAGCATCGCCCCAGCGCCAAGCAGATGATGCCCGCAGCCGTGTCCGCTTCCGCCGGCGCAGATATGAAGGGGCTCGATCGCGCCAGGCTCCTGACTCATATTGGACAGAGCGTCATACTCCCCGAGAAACCCGGCAATGGGTCCGCACTCGCCGGCTTCGGCAACGAATGCGGTCGGCAGCCCAGCCACGTTGCGCGTCACGCGGAATCCTTCGCGCTCGAACGCCTCAATCTGCGCTTCGACCGACTGGAATTCTTGCCAGCGAGTCTCAGCAAGATCCCAAATTCGATCCGATATGGCGATGAAGGACGCTTGCTTCGCCTCGACGAGCTCCTCGATCGCGTCCGTATATCCCTGCGTTCCAGCTCTCACGGATTGGCTCCTGCGTATTGGGTTGGGAATGCGCCGCGCAGCGTGCCTTGCGGCCGCGGCGCAGGCTTGATCACCGGCGGCGCGACGTCGTCGGGAATCGGGCACTTGTATGCGCCCACGGCCGACTGCTGGCGGAACTCTTCCTTGGCACGATCGAGCGTCTTGGGATCGACAAACAATGCCGCCGCTGTCGCCGCCATGATCTTTGCCGTATGGACCATGCCTTTGTGCGCAATTGAGGCCTTTCCCTGGGCCACCAGTTGCCAAGAATGAAATGGAGTGCCGAGCGCAAAGCACGCGCCGAGACAACGCGCGGTCGGCACGACCCAGCTAACGTCGCCAACGTCAGTCGATGCACTGAGGATCGATGGCATGACTTCTGCGGGGAGTACGCCCTCATGCAGCACGCCCGACAGACGTTGGGCACCGAAGATCTCCAGGCTCGCCTTCGCCTCCTCCGGAGAAATTGCCGCTTTCATGCGTTTCGCAAAGGCGCGGTCCTCGTCGTCGAACGGTGTCGGGCCCAGCGCCTGCATCCGCCCGTACATGAGCTCAGACAACACCGTGCTAGGCCGCATGTTCGACATCGCCTTCTCCACCCGATACGCCATCGATGTGCCCGACATCATGGCCGCGCCTTCGGCAATCTTTCGCAAGCGCTCCATGATGGAAAGAACCACGCCGAGGTCCGGTGCGCGGAGTTGGTAAACCACCTCCGCTTTGGCTTGCACCACGTTCGGCGCGATGCCACCTGTGTCGTGAATCGCATAGTGCAACCGTGCATCGCTGGGAATGTGTTCCCGCAGATAATTGGCAGCGACGCTCATCAGCGTCACGGCATCTAGCGCGCTTCGTCCCAGGTGCGGCGCAGCCGCAGCGTGCGCCGCCACCCCTGAGAACGTGAAACGCGCATGAATTGTGGCCAAGGTCGACATCGCGTCGATAGCGAGAATGCTTGCCGGATGCCACGTCAGGGCTGCGTCGAGATCATTGAACGTACCGCCCCTTGCCATAAAAACTTTGCCTGCGCCGCCCTCTTCCGCCGGGCATCCGTAGTAGCGCACCCGACCACTACGCCCCGTGCTCAGCAGCCAATCTTTGACCGCAAACGCCGAGAGAAGGGCCGCACCACCCAGTATATTGTGACCACAGCCGTGCCCGTTGCCGCCCATCACCTTCTGCGCCCGTGCGGTCTTGCCGTCCTCCTGGCTCAGTTGGGGCAGCGCATCGTACTCCCCCAGGAAGCCGATAATCGGCCCCTCGCTTCCCGCTTCAGCAATGAAAGCAGTGGGAATGCCCGCCGCATTTCTGGTAACACGGAATCCGTTCTTCTCGAGCTCGCGAATCTGGAGTTCGACGGATTCGTGCTCGTTGTATGCGGTCTCCGCAAAATCCCACAGGCGGTCGCTCATATGCGAACAAAGCGATCGATAAGCCTCGATCCTGTCCGCTATCTCTTGATCGATATGATCTACATTCACGCGCTCACTCCTGTACTTCCACGCTCTGGACGTTTGGCAATGGCGGTACCGCCCGCCTCCGGTTCGAGGCCCGCAAATACCGTGCACTGTTTTGTGTTGATGATCTAAGCCCGTACCGGCGTGTCGATGATGCCGCTATGCCGCTGCGCCCGTCCTTTGCGGTTCTGCCGCACAAACAGCCAGATGACAGCAACGAGCGACACAGTATTGGTGGCGATCACGTACCAGGCGGGTGACATGGGATTTGGCGTGATGCTACCGATCCACGCAACGACCAATTGCGCGCTGCCACCGAAGATCGTGGTCGGCACGCTATAGCAGATCGAAACGCACGTGCTGCGAATCGCCTTGGGGAAGATTTCGGGGATGAAGCAAAGCTGGAACGGTGCCATGAGTACGCGCAAGAACGTAAGCACCGCGATCATGGTCAGGAACACGCTACCCGTGCCGTTAGCGACCACCCAAGCGAACATCGGCAGGATCGCAAGTACCGTCAAGCATTGCGGTACCACGATCAGCTTCGTTCTGGGAAAGCGGTCATAGAGTAGGCCCGCGACCAGCGCGGTCACCATGCCCACCGCACCGGTTGTCAGACCAACAAGCATGGAGGTCGACGTAGGCAGATGCAGCACGCGAATGCCGTACGTGGTCATATAGTGGCCCACGATGTAGACGGTTACCGTCGGCCCGATGAGCACGCAACACGAAAGGAACAGATCCGGCAGATGGCCCCGCACGATGGTCGAGACCAATTCACCGGTACCTTTCACGGCTGTCTCGGCATCCAGGGTTTCATGTAGCCGCTTGCGGATATAGAGGCCCACCGGGGCAATCAGCAGACCCAGAACAAACGGAATTCGCCATCCCCAGTCGGCCAGAGCATGCTCGGACAGGACCGACGAAACAATGTATCCAACCAGCCCGCCAAGGAGGGCTGCAATACCCTGGGTCGCGAGTTGCCAACTGGTATAGAAGCCCCTCCGCCCATCCGATGCCATTTCGAGCAGATACGTCGTTGCAGGGCCGGTCTCACCGCCGGCGGAAAACCCCTGAAGAAGCCGACCGATGACCACCAGCACTGGAGCCGCGAGGCCGATCGATTGATAGGACGGCGTGAAGGCAATGATGGCCGTTCCGACCGCCATCAGCCCGATCGTCAGGGTGAGGGCTGCCTTGCGGCCTGCCCGATCCGCGTAGGCACCGATCAGAATGCCGCCAATCGGACGAGCGACGAACCCAACGCCAAAGACCGCGACCGATGCTATCAACTGACTAGCCGGAGAAAACGATGGAAAGAACGCTTTCCCGATAAACACCGCAAAGAAAGCGTAAACGGTGAAGTCGTAGAATTCGAGTGCATTACCAGCCACAACGGCAATGATGCTCCCCTTGGACGAGCTCCTTGATTTGGGCCGGGCTGAATTGCTCGCCGCTTCGACCGTGATTGATTCTTGAGACACTTCTCTCTCCATGTTGATAGTTGACGACATCACCGTCACATGGAATAAATAGTGACACTCGTTTTTTAGCGAGTCAATGTAGGGTACTCCCCAAGTACCCGGATCTAGCCCATATCCAACCTCCTCGCATGGGTCTCTGTCCCCCTCCCGAGGGATCGCAACGGCCCGGTAGCGACCCGATCAATCCATGTTGGAGCGTGCGGTCGCGCCACAACCGCGGCACATTCTTGGTGCTTGGGTCGTCGTGTACCTAGTACCCATAATGGGGCAAGCGAACTGTAGGGAGCCATCCCTGGTGGACGGCCACGGATGAACTTGACGAGATGCCTCCGCAGCGCGGATACGCATCAAATAGGAGATAGCGGCATGCAGCACCGGGACGACTCGATTCCTACAAAGAAGGGGGAGCGCCGTGCCTCGACCAGGTGTTCATGTGGCATCTCTCCCGCCGCCATCCAGCAGGCACTCTATCGCGTGAAACAAGCGTCGTTTAGCGGGATCTGCCGAGCTTGCCGACTCCCGAATCACTGAAGTCGTCGCATCGATGAAGCACTTGGCCGCAGCGCCCAGTGGCACGGTCCGTCTATACGTAATGCTGATCTCGACATCTGCCAGCGCGTCCCTGATCGGTAGCACGCAGAGACCATCCTTTGCCACCAGTTGTTCAGCCAGTGGCCATGGCATAAGGCTGAGAAAGTCCGTCTTGGCGATCAGGCTCGTTGCTATCACGCCCGAGTGTGAGATATGGATATGGGGAGTGTAGCGCCTGCAATAGTCGCGAAAGGCGCTCTGGAACATGCCATCAGCGCCCGTGAAATCACGATTGAGAATCCAGGTCGCCCCCTTGAGTTCCCGGAATGCCCGGCAATCGGCCATTGGGTGACCAGCGCGCGCAACAACGGCGTACCCAGCCACAAAGAGCGGCACTTGGGTGAACTCTTCGGGCGACGACAAGGGCATTCTCCCAATCGAAAGATCCAGGGTTCCATCGCGAAGCTTTGGCACCGTCACGGTAAGCAGGCTCTCAAAGAACTCGAGCCGGGTCTCCGGCATGTGAAGTTGAAAGCGGCCGACGATTTCACCAAGCAATGTCATGCCGAGCCAAGACGGAATACCCACCGCCAGAGTTCCCTTGCGCTTGCCCGCGAAGACATCCATTTCCTGCCGGGCGCGCGCCAGCACTCCCACCGTGAGACGTGCATGCTCCAGGAGGACCTGCCCGGCCGGGGTCAACGTGATCCCCGTCGTCTCGCGAACGATCAAGGTCACCCCGACCTCGTCTTCCAATTCACGCACCGCTTTGGTGATGGCGGCAGGTGAGTAATCGGTGGCCTTGGCTGCGTTCCGAATGCTTCCGCTATCGGCGATCGCGACAAGTGCGCGGAGTTGATGAAGCTTCATTGCAATGCAGAGGTTTGGGTTGAGGGTGGGGGCAACCAAAAGTGAACGCCGACACAAATAACTGCCTCCCGGGACCCCAGCTGACGAAATAACCTTTAGCCGGTGGTGGTGCGCCTTCTGAGTGCGCGATCCTTCCAAGTAGTGGCAAACATCAAGCAGCGCAGATCAACTGGAGTTTATGTGAAGCATATAGCAAGCGTCGTGAACCTCGTCGAGGCAAAGCAAGATCGATACATCTCCCTGGCCAATGACATTTGGGCACTGGCCGAAATGCGCTACACGGAGTTCCGCTCCGCCGAGTTACACGCCTCTTTGATTGAGGAGGCTGGTTTCAAGGTTAAGCGCGGTGTAGCCGACATGCCAACCGCCTTTGTCGCCGAATCCGGCTCAGGCGGACCCGTGATCGGGTTCCTCGGCGAGTACGACGCGCTTGCCGGGCTCGGTCAAGAAAGTGGTGCGCTCACCTGCATGCCGGCCGCAGGCGCGCAGACGAGTAACGGACATGGCTGCGGTCATCACCTGCTAGGGTCGGCTGCGCATCTAGCCGCCGTCGTGGCAAGGGACTATTTCGCTGCAAACAATATCGACGCTACCGTTCGCTTCTACGGCTGCCCCGCCGAGGAAGCCGCTGCCGGCAAGACATTCATGGCCCGTGATGGCCTCTTTGATGATGTGGACGTAGCCCTGAGCTGGCACCCGTCTGTCGCCAACTCGGTGTTCATGAACGCCACCTTGGCGAATGTGCAGGCCTACTTCCGTTTCCACGGGAAGGCAGCCCACGCGGCGCTGGCACCGCACTTGGGACGAAGTGCGCTTGACGCAGCGGAATTGATGAACATTGGCGTCAACTATCTCCGCGAGCATATGCCTGACCAGGCGCGGGTGCATTTTGCGTACATCAATTCGGGGGGCGTCTCAACCAATGTCATCCCCGTCCTGGCCGAAGTGCTCTACACGATCCGGGCACCGCGCAGTGAGGACGCACTCGACCTCTTCAGGCGTGTCAAGGATATTGCTGAAGGTGCCGCATTGATGACGGGCACTCGCGTGGAGATGGTTTTCGACAAGGCCTGCTCGAATATCCTGCACAATGACACGCTCGATCTTGTCCTGGACCGCAATATGCGCGCAATTGGGGGACTCGATGTGAACGCAAGCGAAACGGCATTTGCGGCCCAGATCCAGGCCACCGTCAACGCGGATGATCTGGCGAACTGCTCCCGCCACTTTGCCGCCGCCTTGCGCGATCCAAGACCAATCATCACTGAAGTCCTTCCGTATCGCCCTGACGTCGCGCGCCCGGTTACCGGATCGACGGATGTCGGCGATGTCAGCTGGGTGGTGCCGACCACACAGTGCCTGACAGCGTGCTATGCGTGGGGAACGGGCTTTCACTCGTGGCAGATGGTATCGCAGGGAAAACTCTCTCTTGCGCACAAGGGCATGCTGCTTGCAGCGAAAACCCTGGCCGCAACCGCAATCGATCTCGCGGGGGCACCTGACACCCTCTTTGAGGCCAAGCAGGAACTTCAGCGCAAGAGAGGTCATCGACCGTATGAATGTCCAATCCCACCTGACGTGTTGCCTCCCCCCGCGCGCGGCTAGTCCAAGCAAGGAACCCAAGCAGACGGTGTTGTCAGTGGCACGCCGGCTAGGAATCCCGACCAATATCAAAGCGTGATGCGATGCAATCCACGCGATGAAGGATATCTATGTAGTTAACTGCGAAGCACGACCAGTAGTCTGCTGGGGATGCCCCAAGGCATCTGCTCCGACAGACTAAGCGCGCAAAGCGAGCCGATCAAGCAAGTCATTGCCAGCCGGCTCCCGACATTACGTCTCGATCAAGGCGAGTACCCGGCACGGACTACCCGAACCGCGCCGGATTTTAAGCGGCGGCGTGACGAGCACCGCGCCCGTCGGCGGCAATTTGTCCAAATTGACCCGACTCGCCAAGCCGAACTTGTTGTTACCGTGCATGGTGGAATGGCACGGGAACGGGTGCTTGAATGCATAGGCTTGCCCCGCATCGGTGCCGACGGCTTCGGTCCCCCAGCCGATCACCTCGCGCTCCCTGGCGAGAAAAGCTGGCAACTCAGGATGGCCACCAGGCGTGTGTCCGCCATCCTCCTGCACATTCAGGAAGGCGGCCGAATCGGTGCGCAGCGACCAATCGGTGTGCATCAGCACCCACGAACCTGCCGGCAAGCCGGCCAGATCTACATTGCGCATGCTTACTTCGCTGGGGCTGAAGCTATCTATGGCTGGGCGTCCGACAATGGTGCCGGACGCCTGCGAATCCATTCGGCGAAGGCTTCGTCCTCGATGAGGTATTCGCCAACGGCCAGGCGCGCCACGATATTGTCGGCCTGCAGGCGCCGCAGGGCATGGCCTGCCGTGTTTCGGGTGGCCGGCTTGCCGAGCATCACACTGAGTTTCTCCAGACCGGCGCTGGAGTGCAAGTCCGACTCGCCGCGAGCCAGAAGGTACAGCACCGCCTGGTCAGCCGGCTTGCGCTGGCTCCACTGTGTGAGGGAATGTTCGTCGGAAAATACCGATGCTTTTGTGTAGGCGAGCGCTGCGACATCGCCTTGCGGTTGATAGAGCATGTACCGCTCGATGAACCGCTTGAAGAACTCGGGGGTTCGATGTAGCTGATCGAACGCGCGCTTGCCCTGCTCCAGGGTCAGTCTCTGGCGGGCCATGCTGTTCAGCAGCTTGACCGTGAAGGCGACAAATTCGTCGCCAAGCAAGGGGAACGGCTCGAGGGGTGCCCAATTGAAGAATGGCTCCGATGCCCGGGCAAACATTCCGCACAAGTTCGTTTCCGAACTGCCAGCGAAGATGACCTTGATGCGATCCTTGCGAATATCGAGTGCCGCGCGTAGTGCATGGGCAAAATCACTGTGGTCCGCGCCCGCCAGGACCTGCGCTTCGTCGATGACCAGCAGCAGCGGCTTCCTTTTGCGGTCGAGTTGCTTGAGTACCTCGTGCAGGGCCGCGGTCCGATCCATTCCCAGCTTACCCAGCTCAGCCTCCAATGAGCCCTCTACGCCCCCTGGAATCTTTGCAGTGGCTTTTACCTTCCTGACTGGCGCACGAAGCTTCGACAGTAGCACTGCGGCCCCTTTGGGCTCAAGGGCTTCGGCGAGCGCTGCGACGAGCGCGGTCTCCGGCGAATTACGGTTGTCCCAGAGGTTCGTGTACGCCGTCAGATAGCCGCGCTCCACGGCCGCCGGCATGAGGTCTCGACGGAGGAACTCAGTCTTGCCCATCCGCCGGCGCGCGAACAGGCCGCGGGCTGCAGAGAGCTTCAAATCGAATGCATGCAGATACGCGTTGGCCAGCTCTGGGCGCGCAAAGTGCCAAGGGTCCGCCACTGTTGTATCATCTTTTCTCATGGTTTATGAGAACTCTCAAATGTCGTGAGAAACCATGACACAAGGCGCCCTCCCTCCCGTAAAGGGAGCAATCAGGTACAAAGTAACCTTCCAGCAGCTGGAGGGGGAGGCTCAGGTAATCTTGAGGTAGCCATTGATTTCCACAGCGCCGGCATAGACGCTTTTCACGATAGAGTGACCGGTCAAAAGTACTGCGCTTTGTCCTCCTCCGTGGGGTGCCCCGCCGTAGCCGTGACATGCGACCGACCACTGAGTTGGTCGACACATCTCCTGCGCGGACGTTCGGTACAGCAATTCCGGCAGCAGTACGACGGTCCGCTTGCGGGCCCTCATTGCTGCGACGAAATCGGCGGCTTTGCTGTTCGACCCGCGCCACGCCTCTCTGCCACCTTCGTCAAGATGTCGCGCGGAAGGTCGCTTTGCTCCGCAACGTCAATGCCGCTCAGCCTACGTACGACCCCTGTCGGTGGATGCAACGGCTTACGCCACAGAGCGTACGAGTGCCGGCAGTCGCCCCAATGCATCACCGCGAGTAGCCAGGAAGCAGCGTCGGCCTGCACCGGCGCCACTAGGACCCCGGCGCATCGGATCCGCTACCGTTGAAGGTGCGGCAGGTTCGCCCACAATCGGCGCAGCGGTAGCCAAATCCGCCGCGCGCAATTGCCGTAGAACAAAGGAAAGGTGTCACTGTTTCCGAAGCAATGTTGTCAATTCAGCTGCAGCGAAACCGGACGCAACACCAATGAAATCAATGACTTACACTCAGCGAAGGAAAATTGTCACAGCGGAAGGATCGCGAAGGTGTCAATCCAGCGTGTGCGACGCGCCTGCGCGACCCTAACGCTCCGTGCCGCCGTCAATCTGGCGGCCGATCGGAAGCTCGAACGGGAAACGACAAACCTGGCCAACGTCTTGCACCGGCTGTCTTGTGATCGCGGAATGCAGATCAAGTCGGTGCCCGTGGGGCGCCTAGCCAAGGCTTTTGCATCCCAAGCCATACTCAAAGTATGACCGCATCAACGCCTTGCGGTACTCCGGCCTCATAGGTCGAACACTGCCGGGTCACCACACTTGCCCACCATAGCGAGCTCGGCAACGCGCGCAACGATACGGTGCCTCGAGAAGTTGCACGTTCAAGCAGAACGGCGTTTCATGACCGCACCGAGGACAGGCGGACTCCATGGGGTAACGATGAGCAGGACATCGAGCCGCGCTCTCCATTTGATGCAAGAGGCAGTGGTAGCCGCGTGACATACAAGACGACAGTAGCGGAGCACTTCGCAATCGCGTCGCTGCTCGGCGTTCTCGATGAGTGCCATCTGCAGCGTCTTTTTGGGCAAGCCCAAGGCCTCGTTCAGCCGGACAGTATTAACCAATCCCTGCTGCGGCGGAATACTCTTGTAAGGATCCAGGTCCGGCCTCAGCAACCGCATCATAGCGGTACCAGACAACGCATTCGCCATTGTGAAAAGCCGCCGCTTCAGCTTCGGACTGAAGGCTTCAAGGCGGTGCGCGCCGCGCGGTCTGACGATTGCAACCGGCTCCGCTATGCGCAGGGAATCTTCCATGAGATCAATGACTTACAAGCGGGATTCGTAACTTCTCAATAACCCGGGGCAGCCCCGCTGGGGCTTCTCGCGGAAGGACCATCTTTCCCAGAGGCTGGTCATGTTGGATCGAAGCGCTCCCGAACCAGCTTATTCGATCCTCTCAAGCGACCATGTGACGAATTTCGCTTGTAAACGGCGGAGGGCGATGTTAACTTCTGTGGCACCGAATTCCTCC